>JBEBHM010000307.1:0-9570 GCA_040080875.1 Pirellula sp. | reverse complement strand
TCCGAACTTATCGTGGGCATTGGTGGCGGAAGTCCCATGGATGCTGCGAAAGCCATATCCATTCTCACCACCAATCCGCTGCCTCTCTCGCAGTATTTGGGTTATCACAAAATCGCCAACGCTGGTTGTCCACTTATTTTGGTGCCGACAACGGCCGGAACTGGGAGCGAAGCGACCAAGGTCTCGGTCATCACCGACGAGACTCGCAACATCAAGATGATGATGCTCGACGAGCATTTGCAGGCGGATGTGGCCATCGTCGATTACGAGCTCACCATTTCGATGCCAAAGCCCCTGACCGCGCATGTCGGAATTGACACGTTCAGCCATGGCTTAGAAGCTTACGTCTCGCGCAAGGCAAATGCTCTTACCGATCCGCTTGCGCTGTCTTGCATGCAGCTTTGCCGCAAGCATCTAGTCAATGCCTACCAAAAGGGAGACAACGTGGTAGCTCGCGAGGGAATGATGATGGCCGCTCTTCAAGGAGGTATGGCATTTTCGAACAGCAGTGTTTGTTTGATACATGGAATGAGCCGACCCTTGGGAGCACACTTCCATCTTACGCATGGTTTGTCCAACGCGGTGTTGCTCCCCGAGGTCACACGCTTCTCACTGAGTGCGGCTGTAGCTCGCTACGCCGAGGTGGCCCGCAAGCTTGAGATTGTCCCTAACGAATCCACAGATTCGTTTGCCGCACATGCACTGGTTCCCTGGCTCGAAGACCTGAATAAGTCTTGCGAGATCCCCAAAATGCGCGACCTCATTCCCGATAGGGAAGCCTACGAAAGTAAGCTAATTGAGATGGCACGCGCCGCGATCGAATCCGGTAGTCCGGCCAACAACCCGCGCGTTCCATCATGCGAACAAATCATCGACATCTACCGATCCATTTGGTAGTTGGCAATCAACGTTGCTTGGAGAGAATTATCCGACGAGAGTCCGTCATTGCACTTTGGCGAACGCCTTCTGGAAAAAATCTAGCATCTCTAGTTGCGTATTGCGTCCTTTGGAATCTGCGGTGTGCACGTAAACGTTTTCAATTCCAAGATCGTCCATTGCCTTTTTCAGTTGCTTGCCAAAATTCGGGTGATGGATGAATTCGCCGGGTTTGGTATCTTCCGGAGGCACAATATCCGGCTCGCTGTAAATCATGTACAGGGGTGCGTCATCCTTTGTCAGATGAGTAATCGCCGAGCCCTCATCGTAAAGTTTCTGCTTCTGCGGCGTGGGATTCAATGCCTCGTCGGCATTCTTCACCCCATACACTTTAAAGATTGACGGGTGTTCCCATGCTCGACCCCCGATCAGTTCTTTGATCTTGATGGGATCGTAAGTGCTCTGCCCTCCCATCGTACCGATAGCGACGATACGTGTTGATTGCCGAGCCACTTGGTCATCGCTCTTGGGGTCCGCGAGATCCTCGTGGAAACCTAGCCACATACTGATACCAGCTCCAGCCGACCCGCCGTAACAAGCGACTCGTTTGGGGTCGATATTCCATTCGATGGCCTTGCTTCTCAAGAACTGAAGAGCCCGGGCGCAGTCGTGTTGTGGAATTGGGAAAATAATATCGGTACCGTTAACGAATCGGTAGTGAAGTGACGCGACGCTGATGCCCGACTCGTTAGCAGCCTTTACCAGGTCTGGACTCACCGAATCCTTGTTTCCACCCACAAATCCACCGCCATGGATGTAGATCACAAGCGGTGTCGGCTTGTCGGACTCCGCTTGATAGAAGTCGAGGACATTTCGCTCGTGCAGACCGTAGGCGATGTCCCCATGCGTCGGTTTTGCGCGGCTAGCCTGGTTCCGTGCGTTGGCACGTAGGCGCGCATCCTGCATCGTGGCCAGATAGTCGCGAGCCTCGACCGGAGTCAACTTGCCGTCTCCATTGATATCGGCATCCGGAAAGCGGTCGCGTGCCTCCTCGGGAGTCAGCTTGCCGTCTTTGTTCACATCCGCCTCAGGGAAGTGAACAAGAAGTTGTTGTAGTTGCTGTACCCCTTTCTCGCTAACGGCAGGTTGCTGTGCCGTAGATTGGTCGATTCCGACGAAGAAAACAACCAGCAGGACAAAGTTCAACACAGCTGAGTTGCATGGATAAAACATGACGAGTCTCCAATGAGGTAGCAGGTTCATGAAAGGATACAAAAACGTCGCGTCATTCGATTGTACTATGTCGAGCCAGACCATGTGATGTTCGGAAGCGCCGGGTGTTCATCCCGTTTGACGTGCCGATACACATGCCCAAGCAATTGGTGTTAGGAAACACTTCAAACCAAGGTCTTGCCCGCCGAAAATTAACGAGCCGCTGTTATTGGCCTGAATCGCTACGCTCTTCAGGCCAAAAACAGCATTCTTTCTGAAGTTGCTATTTGGGTATCCAACTTGGTTGAGGCAACACGGCTAAGGAAAACTAGTTGTCGCTATACAATCGAGCAGAGGAATGCAAGGATAACAGCGTGCCAGTACGTCTGCCAATAGTTTGTTGGGGGCTAGAGTAACCGTTTTGATTGAAGTCGGATCGAAGTCCTAATGCAGAGAAGAGCCTAATCATGATTATGCTGCACTCCCTGAGAACGCAGAAGAGCAAAGTGCTTGTAATTGTTTTCTTGGCGTTTCTACTAAATCGTGGAGAGCTTTGCGGACAGGAGGAGCACATTGCGACAGCGAAGGAGGAAGCCGAGGCCTTCTCCCTGGAAGCATCATATGCATTCCCAGAGTATCGTATGATTGCCGAGATTTCGGCAGAGGCGTCACCAGATTCAGAATTCCTTTTTGCATCAAAAGCAACAATGGAAATCCTGCAAACCAAGGATTTTCGAGTTGAAAGTTTCCACAATTTTCCGAAGGTTTTCTCAGACGATCGAGCGGTTAGAAGCACCGAGAAGGGAGGCGTAATCGTTGCCGGTCCGTTTACAAAATTCGAGCGTTGGGAAAGACTTATTTATGATGGGAGAACTTTTGAGTTATTGGATGATAAAGCGCGGCGCAAGTCGCCAAATTTCTCTGAACCAATAGACGCTTGGCGACTAAAATTTAGTACGGCGTGTATACAGCCTTTCGACTGGTCAATACATACGCCAACAGCTTACAGTCGTCGTTTTGATGAGCGCGATGTTTTCAAATCGACATTTGGAAAGGATAGGCTTTGTGTTTTTGCAACACGCAAGGATGGTTTGTTAGAATCCCATTGGTTGAAACCTGCCGCCAAAATCATGGGCGTGCGTTCCGTAACGTTCAAAAATGGTGTCGTGGTAGCAAGTAAATTACATGTCTATCGAAAGCCCATTGAAATCAAGAACTACGATTTAAAGGATGGATGGCCAATGATTACAACGGACACAACTTGGGCAGAACAGGGCGGATCACCCGTCCCAAAGACTGTCGTTTCGATGATACGACCGGAAATCAACACAGGCAACACGCTCATCGTGATTGCAAGTATCAAGTTATTCACTGCCGGTGATCGAGCATTTGATGAAAAGAAAGTCGCAATCAAGGAATTAATCGATTCGACCAAGTAACTGGTGACGATGCGGATAAGGAAAAGTTGTTGTTGCAATCCGTCGTCCTGGCCCGATGGGACTACGATTTATGACGCCATTGTCAAAAATGCTTCGCTATAGTTGCGTCTTACTTTTAGTAAGCGCCAATGGTGGCCGTGGGTCGATTTTGGCGGCCCGGCTTGTAGGCTGAGTGGCTTTGACTCCTTGGCAGCATGGGTCGACCAAAACCTAGGACACCAAAGTTCTTGTCTTTGGTAGATGGCAATCAACGTTGCTTTAGGGGAGATGCTATTTCGTTTTTGGTCCAGGCCCCGTCGCTATTTCGATCCAACTCCATGAAGCGCCGAGTGAGTATCGGCTCGGTATCGCCAGTGCGACCGGCGAGGTACTCTTCCAACGTCACACGTTCGTCTTTGTTTTTGTCGCGTCTTTCAAACAGAGTGAGAGATCTTTCTCGTTGCTCATCGCTATTGACCGCGACTGACTCGCCTTGCTTCCGATCTTTGCGATTGGCGGGAGCCTTGGGCGAAACCGACGGGCCCTTCTTGCCTTCCAAATAGTAGTCAAAGAAATTCGATGCAGCATCGCTTTGTGGCTCGCCGAATCCAGCCGGGATCAACGTCTGGCTCCACTGCTCCAACTGCTGTCGCAGTGTTCTGACCAGTTCAGGTTGCTGTGCTACTAGGTCGTGATGTTCTCCAGGATCGTTTCCAAGGTGGAACAGGTATTGCCGATTGCCACTCATCAGATACTTCCAATCCCCTCTGCGAATGGCGTACTGGCCGCTCCATCGCCAAAAGAGAACGTCGTGCGGCGCGCCTGCATCCTGGCCAGTCAAATAGGGTATCAAGTTCGCACCATCGAGCACCGGGTCCTTCGGCAGGCCAGCCAGAGCGTTGGCAGTGGCGGCAACATCGAGCGAGATCACGGGCTTGGCATAGACCTGACCGCCAGGAATCTTTCCCTTCCAATGCACGATGAACGGGACCCGGATGCCTCCTTCGGTAAGCATGCCTTTTTCGCCATTCATCGGATGGTTAAGCGAACCATCCCAATTGTTCCAACCGCTGGGCGTATCGGGCTTCAGTGTTCTCAGTCCGTCGCTGTCGGTCACAAATTCGTGCGGCATCATCTTCAGAGGAGCGCCGTTGTCGGCGATCAGGAAGACCAACGTGTTCTCCTCGACTCCATTCTTTCGTAGCGTCTGCATGATCTTGCCGATACCATCATCAATGCATGAGATCGCGCCCAGCGCCTTGCGCCGCTCTGTCGGCATAGGATCTGGGAAGCGATCCGAATATTTTTGCGTCGCATCCAATGGCACGTGTGGACCACGGAGCGCTAAGTAGAAGAAGAAGGGCTGCTCTTTAAAGCGATTGATGAATGTGCAGGCAAAGTCGGCCAGCATTTCCAGATGATAGTCGCCTCCCAGTTGCACTTGAGGTTCCATATCGTTGCCCGCGTGATCCATGTTCCAGTGACCGGGCGCATTGCTGTGCTTGAAAAACGCTTTGTCAAATCCAAGCTTCACCAGTTCGGAACAGTCATTCGAGCCCAGGTGCGATTTGCCAGCCATGCCGGTGGCATAGCCTGCTTGCTTCAGCCGCTTGGGCAGAATGTTCAACGCTCGAAAGCGTTCGAGCAAGGCAGGGTCAGACTCCAACATGCCATTGCGATCCATGCCGAATTTCCCTTGATACTGCCCGCTGATCACACCACAGCGTGACGGGGAACATTGCGGCGCAGTGACATAACCCGAGGTCATGCGGACCCCGCCTGACGCCAGCGCATCGATGTTTGGGGTTTTTACATCTTTCATAATGCCCATGCAGCCAAGGTCGGAGTAACCATGGTCGTCGGTATAGATCAGAATGATGTTTGGTTTGGACAGCTTGGGAGTATCTGCAGCGTGCAATGCAGCAAACGGTACGGCGAACGGCGCGGCGAATGGAGCCAACAGCAGGGCGATGAGGAAATGGAGTTGGTATTTCATGAGATATGTTTTCCCTTTCCGAATCATTTTGATTTTGCCCCCTCGCTTCGGGGAGTTGGGGAGCGCCTACTTGTTTAGACGTCCGTGTTGTCGAAGCAACTCAAACAGAATGATGGAGGTGCTGACCGAAACGTTCAAGGAATCGACGGCACCAAACATTGGAATGCGGACGGCTTGAACGCTTGGTTGACTCCAATTGGGACCAAGACCTAGGCTCTCGTTTCCAACAACGATCGCTACTTGCTGCGCAAATTGTATTTGTATGTGACTTTGGGCTGCATCCACACGAGCGGCGACGAGAGCAATGGAGCGATCTGTCAACCATCGCTGAACTTGGGATGCTGACCCGACGGCCAAAGGCACGCGGAAGATCGCACCCAGGCTCGCGCGGATCGCGTTGGGGTTCCAAGTCTCACTCACCGGATCGCTTAGCAGAACTGCCTCCACTCCCGCAGCGTCTGCGGTCCGAAGCACCGCTCCGAGATTGCCCGGCTTTTCGATCTGGTCCAAGACCAAATAGCATTTCGTAACATTCTTGTTCACGTCCACCTTGGACGTCGCGGTACGAGTTCTCTCATCGAGAGTTTCGAGAGCCAACGTGGGTTGTCGCGCGACTGCGATCACCGATTCGTCGCGTCCACCGTACTGCAGTTTGGCCATTGCGGGACGCGCGACCAAATTGATTCGCGCAGTGGGCGCAAGTTCTTGCCACTGTGCGATCAGTAGCCGGTGCGATTCATCGAGTGTTTGGACAAAAAACAGTTCGACGATCTCAATCCCGCCCGCGACCGCATGACGGACTACGGCATCTCCATCGATGATCATCAGGCCACTTTCGCGACGTTCGCGCACATCGCGAAGCGAACTTGCGGCCTTGATGCGTTGGTTGCTTGGACTCGAAATTTC
Organism: Pirellula sp.; assembly: GCA_040080875.1. Classification (GTDB taxonomy): domain Bacteria; phylum Planctomycetota; class Planctomycetia; order Pirellulales; family Pirellulaceae; genus JBKCUI01. The sequence goes on along the minus strand of JBEBHM010000307.1, from coordinate 3,162 downwards.
TTCAATGGACACTGTTGACCTAACGGTTTGCTGTGCGGGGATGCTTGGATCTACCATTGCAAATACTCTTCGAGCGATTCTCGAAGCAAATTCACGGAGGGTGTAACGCCGGTCCAAAACGAGAAATCGGCTGCTGCCTGATTGGCCATCAGCTCAACCGGTTCAACCCATTCCACCCGGTTGGCTTCGAGCAGATCACGCAACGGACGCCATTGTTTTTCAGGATAGCAATCCAGGATTAAACACGCCGAACCTGGATTCCACTCCAGGGCAGACAAGTTCCGAATTCCCGTTGGTCCTGGGAAGTTTGTCATCACCAAGAAATCAATTTTTTGTTCATTCGGTTTTGGGGGCTCGGCTGAGTTCCATTCCAAAATTCGCGTGCGAAGGCTTGGCGATGCAAATCCTACGACTTTGGCGATGGTTGGGTCATCGGAAACGACAATGGATCCGTTCGTGGATCCGTTCGTGGATCCGTTGGTTTCGATCTCGCTCGGTTTTGCAATGCGCGTTTCGATGCTGCGAGCGATTGCAGCTCCCAAGGTATTGTCTCCTAGCCAGGAACCGCTATCGGATCTTGCAACGTTGACTTTCCCCATCGCAAGCGCGGCTTCCGTAACCGTATCCATGAGCGAAACCGCTTGCGATTGAAACGGTTCAAACAACGCCACTCCATCGAGACCCAACGCTTGTACTCCACGGAACGCAGTCTCAAACTGGTCTGCTGCAACTTGGCACGTAAAGAATCGCCAGTCGACACCTACGGCTCGCGCTGCGCGATACATCACGAACTGAGTTGGGTTCCCCGCAACAGGATTTCCAATGCAGCAAACGTTGGGCTGAAGTACGCGGGTTAGGTTCATGGTGTTAGAACACCAACGACAACGACCCAATGCGTCGACGAGTTTCCGCCATCATACGGTCTTCGCTAGCATCGTCGTTGGCTTCATAGGTTACCGAGAATCGCAGGAAGCTTCCCGCATCGTCCCACGGCACTGTAACCATCGAATGCTGCGTTATGAACTACTGCGATGCCTCCTCGGCATTGGCGAACTGAGGTCCTCCCTGAATCCCTTTGGGGGCCTTGGTATAGAGGAAATAACTTCCACCGGGGACCTCGCAAGTGAATCCACAATCGCGAAGACATGCAACCAACTTTTCCAAACGGCGACGGTACTTGGAATTGATTCGTTTCGGGATCTCGGGCGAATCGAGACCGGAGATGGCGGCTCGTTGCACCGCTCCAAATTGCCCGCTGTCGCAGTTGTCTTTGACATCGGAAAATGCTTGCACGATTCGTTCGTTTCCGCACACCCAGCCGATTCGCCAGCCGATCATGTCAAAGCCCTTGCTCATCGAATGCACCTCGACCCCGACGTCCATTGCGCCTGGAATCTCAAGAAAGCTCAGCGGTTTTGCTCGGAACGAAAGCATGATATGCGCTGCGTCCTGCACGATGATGAACTTGTGCTGGTGGGCCATTTCGATCATGCGTGAATAAAACTCCCGCGTCGCAACTTGCCCGGTTGGGCTGTTCGGATAGTTGAGCACCAGCATTTTCGTACGATCCCATATTTCGTCGGTGATCTGACTGAAATCTGGATAGAAATGATTCTGCGCCAACAACGGTAGCCGATGTACAGTTCCACCATAGTACTTGGTGTGAGTTCCGGCCACAGGATATCCCGGTACGGTCATCATGGTGATGTCTCCCGGATTGACAAAGCAGGCAGGCAACATCGACAAAGCTGTCTTGCTGCCGATGCAGTGATTGATCTGAGTTACGGGGTCCAACTCGACGTTGAACTCGCGCTTCATAAAGCGACCAACCGCCTGCTTGTACTCCGATGGACCATTATCCATATAACCGCGATTCTCGGGCCGATTCACTTCGATCGCCAGTTGCTCACGCACTTTGACGTCCGCCATCGAATCGTTTTCTCCGATCCCAAAGTCCAACAAGCTGCGATCGGGATAGTCCGTTAGGGCCTTGCGTTTTGCCCGTTTGATTTTTTCGAATTTATAGATTTCGTTCCCTTTGCCATATCCAAGGCCGCCGATTCGCTCGGCGAACAGTTCCTGAAAGTAGGGGTCTTGGGTGGCGGATTGTGGCTTTGCCAGTGCAGATACGGTTGTCATTCGTAGTAACTCGATAGGGGGATATGTCGATCATCAGGCGACCGTACATGATACGATCGAATTCCGATTTCGGCCATAACAACGACTCGTTTCCGTTGGTCGCACTTTGTGTACGGCAGGCGGAGCCTGCAAGACATCTGGTTGCGAGGCAGAGCCTCGCAACCAGATGGTGTTGCTCAGCGAGAAGTGTCAACTTTTGCCAAGCTTTCGAGGCGTTATCGAAACGCTTGACGCGTTCCGTTACGGCAGAATTGCGCACCATCAATTGGTTAGATTGGGGATTGCGACCTACCGTCGCTCGACTCCCCGAGTCATCACGCCGCGATCAAGTTATCACGCCACGCCAATGCTAAGTCACACGCCTCGGAGAGGCGTGCAACTTTGGGGCGTGCGACTGCTGAGTTATTGTGGTTCGCGACCATCGAACTGCTTCTTCAATCCTCATTTTTGGGGGCTGAAGGTAGTGGATCTTGTTAAAGATCTCTGCGATATGGGAGGTTTAACAACCTCCACTACCCAATTGTTAGCTGAGGATAAAGCGCTAGTTTCGATTTCCACCACGGTTGCCACGAAGTGGCGTGGTATCGATGGTGAGAGCTGCTCCTTTGAGTTCTTCGAACTTTTTCTTTTGGTCGTCCGATAGTGAGGCCAACAAGGCTGCGTTGTCTTTCTCGGTCAACTTCGGCACCAATTCTCGCATTTCTTCTGGACTCTTGCCTTGAAGGGCATCGCGTCTGGCCGTTCGATTCGCGTCGTTGACAGACTTCAATTTGGCAACTTGGTCTTCCTTGAGTTGCAAAGCGGCTGAAATTGCGGGATCGAGAAGCGATACCGCTCCGTTCACTTGTGCGATAAGCCCGTTCAAACGAGCTTTCTGAGTATCGTCCAGCTTTGCGATAAATTGCGAGTCAAGTTCGGCATTCAATTTGGCCATCTCTGCCATGATTGCGGCAAAGTCACCACCACCGCCGCCGCCACCTCCGCCTGGGTTCGCGCGTTCACGTCGCTTGGCCAAGAGATCCG
>JBEBHM010001041.1:0-2525 GCA_040080875.1 Pirellula sp. | reverse complement strand
CGTAGAACACACGCAGTTGGTCCGTAGGTAGCTCTTGCCGAGTGCGACTGTCCCGATTCGGAATCTTACTGACTGATTCGAGATTCGAATCGATGTAATCCCATCAAAAAGTTCAACGAACATTCGTTACAATGCTATGTGATTAACGAATTCACTACTCGAGCATTGATAGGCAGAATCGCAAGATGAAGTGTGCACAAGGAACGATGGTGATTTCGAACGGACAGTTAGTCGATGGAACGGGTAGCCCATCCATTGCGAACGCTACGGTGCAAGTGCGGGATGGACGAATCACGTTTGCCGGGCCTACACAACAAGCACCACTCGTTCGTCATCCCGACCAGACGATCGATGCTCGGGGCGGGACCATTATGCCGGGGCTCGTCGAATCACACTTTCATGCTACCTATTTCAATATTGCAGCGCTGGAAGACTTGGACATCAAATATCCAGTGGAGTACGTATCGTTGTTGTCGTCGGTCAACGCAAAACTGGCCCTGGAGTGCGGCTATACCGCTGCGAGATCGGGAGGCTGCTTATTCAATATCGATGTATGGCTGAAGAAAGCCATTGAAAGCGATTTGATTCCGGGCCCTAGGTTAGCTGCATCTGGTCGCGAGATATGTTCCGCCGGTGGCTTGATGGATTGGAATCCGGAATTCCGCAAGATTGGAATGGAAGGGCTAGTCTTTATCATCAACGGCGAGGAAGACGGGCGGCGAGCAGTTCGCGCGTTGGTCAAAGACGGCGTGGAATGGGTAAAAACTTATCCGACCGGCGATGCGGCATCGCCCGATGTCAACGACCATCATACGCTGTGCATGACATTTGAAGAAATGAACGCAGTTGTCGCAACCGCTCATAATCACAAACTTAAAGTTACTGGCCATTGCCGCGCTACCGAGGGGATCAAGAACGCGTTGCGCGCAGGTTACGATTCAATCGAACATGCGACGTTCATCGACAACGAAGGTCTCGACATGCTCTTGGAACGGGATGTACCTATTGTGCCGGCTCTGTATTTCGAAAAGGCCAGCGTCGAACTTGGACCTCAATTTGGGCTTCCGCAGCGCGTAATCGACGGACATCAAGAGACGCTAGAAGGTGGTGCTGAAAGCGCTCTCCGCATCTTGCGGGCTGGGGGTCGAGTTGGGATGGGTGGAGACTATGGATTCGGTTGGAATCCGCATGGTAACTATGCTCGTGAGTTGACCTTCTTTGTGCGCGAGGTCGGTTTTACGCCGCTCGAAGTGATTCAATGTGCTACCAAGACTGGCGCCGAGATCATGGGACGCGGAAATGAGTTCGGTACGGTTGAAACCGGCAAGATTGCCGATCTGTTAATCGTCGATGGCGATGTGTTGCAAGATATTTCAATCCTAGAAGATCGATCTCGATTCATCGCTGTAGTTCAAGGCGGTGTCATCAAAGCTGGACAATTGTCCAAGCCATTCCCGACCATCGTCGCGCAAGAGAAATGATTTCTCATTCGTTTTGTGCAGTGAATGCGATTGGCAGAACAAGCGACTGTGCGGATACGAAGAGCACTCGTTACACAGTAGCAACTTTTACTGAGTGAATGGGCGGAAGTGACTGAAATAAGCATTCCCACTCTTCTCCACCATCTCGGCCGACCCACAATTGACCTGTCGTCGTACCAAAATAGAGCGATGGAGACTTCAGTTCATCGATGGTCATGCCATCTCGCTGCACTGTGAAATAGCTTTCTTTCTTGGCGAACCCTTTGTTAAGCTTTTTCCAGGAGCTACCTCCGTTTTGGCTTCGCCACACCGCAGGTGAACCTCCCGGACAGGTTCGAGTCGCCGGCTCATGGGGCATCACGTAAACGACATCAGGATTCTGGGGATGAACCACGATCGGAAAACCAAAGTCGGATGGCAACCCTTTGGAAATGGACCGCCACGTCTTTCCGTGATCGTCACTGCGAAGAACACCGATGTCGGGACGTGGACCGCCCGGACCATGCCATTCTGCCCAACCACCATGATTCTGCATGTAGAGTCTGCCCGGCGCGTCTGGATGAGCGGCGATCTTATGAACACATTGTCCGAATTCAGGATACGGATCGGGAGAGAAACCAGCACCAACCCCCGTGTTCGATGCGGCAAATGTCTTGCCTTGGTCCTCGCTCAAATAATGTCCACCCGTCGAGATGCCAAGGTGAATTCGGTCGCCGCTTCTCACGATCGTATGCAGACACAGTCCGCCATTTCCGGGATGCCACTGGCGCGCGTGTTCGTGATTGCTGATACCCTCGACCATTTCCCACGAATTCCCTCCATCCATGCTGTGAAACAACGCGGCAGGCTCAACACCACACCATAGTTCCTTTGGCTTTCGCCCTGGTTCCAGCGACCAAATGTTTCCGAGTGCTCGCCCATCGTCTTTAGGAAATGCCGGGGCTGACTTTGTCTCTTTGAACGACTTGCCCAAGTCCGTGGAAACCAAGAGCTTCATGCCGAAGAATGGATTGCAGCTCGACGCATAGACGCGGGGTGTCGAAC
>JBEBHM010001040.1:0-2527 GCA_040080875.1 Pirellula sp. | reverse complement strand
TTACGGAATATTTGTTAAGTAGCGGGACTGAAGTGTGTTCTTTGGTATATAAAATCGAAGGAAGTCTCTTTCAGATCATTGATTGGGATACGGGAGTTGATAGAATGATAATTCATAACCGATTTGGTTCGAAATGATCGGCGGTTGTCCATTTTGCATCGTCGAGACTTCTCCGAACACCGTTGGCGGGGGGATTGTTTCAGCCCACGTAGAGACGAGAATTCTCCAAACGGTAGGATCTGTCTCCATCTTTGCTGGTCTCGGAGCTATAGTGGAACCCTACGTTCTTATTTCCACCTTCAGGCATTGCCTCTCCCTAACTGAACTCACCCCGGGTGAACTCGTTGATGTATCTCGCGCATTTAACATTCTTCTTGAGTCAAAGTTGTTTCCGTCAGGCAAATTGACGTTCTTTGAACATGGCGGCAAGAGCACTACCGATTCGGTTTCTTGTATTGATCACTTCCACATTCACGTTATCGACGGCAGTATCGATCTTCGGCGAATGTTTGTTCTCGATTATCCGGAAGTTGTACTAGTACGTGCTTCAGAATTTCTGGATGCGCGCCATTCTTCCGGTTATCTTCTTGCTGGTGTTTTTGAAGGAGGCGAAGATATCGCTGCTTTACGGATCGAGAAGCCTAGCTGTGGCAATCAGTATTTTCGGCGGTTACTCGGAAATCGCGTCGGTAGCCCAAATTGGAACTGGCGTTTAGATTACAACATGAGCGCTGTGCAACGTCTGCGGATTGCATGGAATGCAGCCGGGGTCATGAGCGGTCGGGGTCAAACCTAGAATATATAACCTCTGTTCAAAGTCACCAGACGCGCGGTTAACATGCCAATCGCGTTCAAGTGGTCCAGGGTATGAATTAGGCATCGAATCGAAGGAGACGAAGGGGGATCATTCGAATTCACAAAGACGTGTGGCGCGCCTCCAACTCCGCTGCTGCGGCGAGTGCATAACTTTGCAGCCTGGGAATATCGCAGAGGGAGTCGAGGCTTTGCAGTTGCGATAGTAGCACCTGATCCTTCAAGGCTGCGATAGTTTGATCCAACTCGACACGTCCATTTATCCGAAGCCCACGAATGACCACAAGAGCGTGCGCTGCGCACTCCGCATAGGCTTCCGCGTCTAGCCCTTTACCATTGCTCGCAGCTTGTTGAAGTTCCGTAAGCAGCTGCGATCGCACCATCTTATCATCTTCTACTATTCCTCGGAAGGAGTAGATAAGTTCCGACCGGGTTGAAAGGTCTTGGTTGGTGTGATTGAGTCGGTCCAGCAGTGCTGAGCGCAACTGAGAACGACCAATCCTTCCCAAGCGGTTGGCCTGGTCGTGCGCAGCAACTCGAACATGGCCATCTGGGCTGGCGCACTGTGTCACGAGTTTGTCAATGAGTGTTCCAGGATCCTTACCAAGCGAACGCAGGAATTGCGGTATTGCGCTGTAATCTTTGACGTACACCGAATTGAGACCAAACCGCGCTTTCAGAGCTGCCCAGTTTGCCCGCTGGACGAGACCATCTGAGGTGGCGACATCGGGCTGCTGCGCGATAAAGGCGTGTGTCTGGATGGGGCGACCCAGTTCAATCTCAAGGACGGAAAGGAGTTGATCAAAGTCGCGATCGCGCAGCGCGAACCCGACGATAAGGATTGTATATCGCGCAAAACAGTGCTGCAGGAACAGGCGGTAGGCGCGGTTGTTCGATAACACTGCTCGGTAGGAGCTGCTTGTAAGCACAAGCGACGAGGGGTGGCTGATGCAGCCATGGGCCTTCAGTATGAACGGCACGCCTGGGCTTTCACGAGCAAGCAAGCCCTTTAGTTCTTCCGGCTCGTCGTAGCGGATTGATCGGGATATTGAGCCCTGAGCTTCTGCAGCTCGCTCGTGCCCTTGATCGTAGTTAAAGGTGATGATGCCTGTGGGTGCGATCTCAGCGATGGCGAGATGCGTGTCAGTAAACGAACCGTCAGCCTCGCGGCAGTGACTAGCGATTTCCGGTTCGAATTTGCCCTTGTCAAAGCTTGCTTGAATAATTTCCGAGGCCTCGATGAGGGCGTCTCCATGCACCTTTTGCAAATCTCCCGCCGGAAGCAATTCGTCGAGCAATGATTCGCTCGCCGTGAGCTTTAACTTGTCGGCATTGTCCCGAAGTGCTTGCACCAAACCGCCCCAGTTTGGAAGCGGCGTTCCGTCCTGTCTTCTGAGACCCCGGCTGATTCCCGCCCCAGTTACGAGCAGAAGCGTTCCGCTGGCTGCTGCGTTACGAAGAGCATCGACTACGGCATCTTGCATCTTAATCGAATCTCGGTGGAAAGACTAAAGATCGAATTGAAAGGCGAATCCTCCAGTAATTAGGGCGAGAGGTTCATTGATGAAGCGCTGCAGATTGCCCTCGACACGCACTTTTTCCTCGTGATGGATTCTTTTTCGAACGACGACCATTCCGAATAGTGCTTGCGCCTCTTCGGATAGGCTGTCGAGGTTGGTGCAGGGCGGTTCCAATGCTGCGAGCGTCGCTAGGT
>JBEBHM010000306.1:0-9588 GCA_040080875.1 Pirellula sp. | reverse complement strand
CCATAATAGGGATCCGGGACGTCGGTGGGCCAGGAATCGTCCAAGTAATGGCTCAGCAGGCGAACGTGCGGTACGTCCGATTGTCGAGCGATCGCGAGGATGCCCCTTAGGTTTTCACGGTCCATCGCCAACACCAAATCGCGATGCGTTGCGTGCTCCTGGGAAAATGCCTTGGCGACGCTTCCGAATTGCAATCCACGTTTCGCACCTGCAGCGATCATGCGTGGATCCGGGCCTCGCCCAATATGATAACTAGCCGTCCCGGCCGAATCGATTTCAAATCCACCCGACACGCCGCGCTCGTTGACCAACGCCTGCATGACTGCCTGCGCAGCCGGTGAACGACAGATATTTCCCAAGCAGACAAACATGATTCGCATGGGCTTGCTCTCCGTACTCAATTCGAATTTCTCTTTCCAATTGTCCAAGCGTTATTTTAGGGACTGAGGGTAGTGGATCTTGTTTGTTAAGTTAAAGATCTTTGCGATCTGGGAGGTTAAACAACGTCCACTACCCAAGTGGATCTACGCGAGGAAGTTTAGTCTTGCAGACGCATCGCTGGAATTTTCGGAAAAATCGTTACTTTTCGAGTCAATTCTGTTGACAATCGGAAAGCTGACCTAGATTCAAGTCGACCTTCAATAAAGAATAATCACAACGCCACACTCCACTAGCCCAGACAACTCCTCTTCGAACCGCCAAACGAGGAAAGCATTGAGATGACAAGCACCTTCAGTCCAAACGATTGGGTTGTGTACACTCGCGAAAAGCACAGCTTGTCTCCAGGACCAAGGGCAAAGAACATCTCTCCGTCTCCTCGAGGCGAAATGTATTCCTACGAAGTCGACAAGTACTGGATCGTTCGCCAAGTCGTCGATGGTGAAGTTCTACTTGAGACACGACGCGGCAAATGCCATCGACTGCCTGCCAATGATAGTCGCCTTCGGAAAGCAAACCTTTGGGAACGATTGTTCTTTTCGCAACGATTCCCACCCAAATATAAAGCGTCGGAACTTTTTGGCGGAACACCCAACGTTAGCCATTGAAAACCCGTCATCTTTCGGTTTCGCCCGCAGATTTGGCCATTGCGGCGGCCTTACTGAATCAAGGCGAATTGGTCGCGTTCCCGACCGAAACGGTCTATGGCTTGGGCGCCAATGCAATGAACCCATATGCCATCGACAAAGTCTACACGGCCAAAGGACGACCGTCTGACAACCCGCTCATCGTTCACGTCGCGTCATGCGACGCTGTCCTAACTGTCGCACGTGAAGTCAATTTGCTTGCAAAGAATTTAATGAACCGATTCTGGCCGGGGCCCCTTACACTTGTACTCCCCAAACGAGACGAAGTCCCCGCGTCGGTCACCGCTGGGTTGAGTACGGTGGCGGTTCGATTGCCGGAACATGTAATTGCACGCGAGCTGATCCGGCTCGCGAATTGTCCAGTTGCAGCCCCAAGCGCCAACCGATCTGGCCGCCCCTCTGCCACCACGTGGGAAGCCGTTGCTGAAGATCTCGATGGCCGCATCGCCGCCATCGTTCACGGAGAGCCTACCCATATTGGATTGGAAAGCACCGTGGTCGATACAACCTCGACACCGCCACGTGTCTTGAGACCCGGTGGGATCTCTTTCGATGCGATCCAAGAATTGGTTCCCAACTTAGTGCCGTATCGATCGACCACGGATCTTGAATCGCAGGCTCAACACAATTCGCCCGGCCTGCGCCACCAACATTATCGGCCCCGTGCCAAAGTTGTGGTGGTCGACAACCTATCGGATGGATTGCCGAGCGCGTCGCTCACCATGACCCCGCAAAAAAATTTCTACATCGGTATCCACTCGCCACCATGGAAAGACGAGCTTCACTCCGTTTTCATATGCCGCAATGTGGACGAGTATGCCGCCAAACTCTTCGACTGCTTTCGCCAAGCGGATTTGGCCCACGCCACCACGATTCTTTGCGAATCGGTAAGCGACGACGGGATCGGTGCGGCGTTGATGGATCGTTTGCGTCGCGCGGCGCATATCGACTGAGCCTGTTTTCATTCAAGCGTTGGAACACGAGTGCTAGCATTTCGCCAATGTTTTTATTGGTTTTCGACTTGACGGGCACCCCTGCTTTGGGACACGTTGGTGATTACTTGAGCCGTGCAGAACTTCTCCCAGTGATGTGCGCACGGGCTCGATTCGAATCAAGATGATTCGGCATTTCGTCACCGAAAGAAACTCGCAAAGCGAGTCGACACAACCATTCCAATGGCAAGGAGGCCATGAGCATGTCTCGTCAGCAATCCGTATCGCTTCGACAGCTTTTCCCCAACGCACAGATCGTTGGAGCCGACGACATCCAATGTCGGCAATGCTTGAGTAGTTCCGACCGACCGACGTCGAATTGGGTGTTCGCCGCCGGCCTCGAACGTGACGCGGACTTGGCTCGCGACACGGTGGACGCGATCAACTGCGGCGCTCAGGCAATACTTACCGAACAGTTCCTGCCCTCCAGCGTACCCCAATGCATTGTTTCCGATGTGCGTGAGGCGTACGCCCAGCTTTGTCATGCGGTCGCTGGCAATCCGAGCCGCAAAATGTTGACCATTGGTGTCGTCGGTACGCATGGCAAAACGACCGCCGCACTGTTTCTTGCTTCGATGCTAAAACGAATTGGCAACCGAGTCGCTTACTACACTTCGCTCGGAGCCTGCGACGGACTAAACGCGGGTCTTCCCGCCAACTTTGATAATGACTCTCATCAATTGGCCCAATGGATGGCCAAGAGCGCTCAGAACGAATCTCCCGCTGCTATCATCGAACTCACCGATGAAATGCTCCAATCGCATGCTGCCAGCGGTATTGAACTGGATGTGGTTCTGTTTACTGGACTGCGAAAATCTCAGCGGCTGGATCGGCTGCAGTCGCGCGGGATTGAGAACGCATTGCATCGCGTTGTCGGTCAGCTCAAGCAACATGGAATTGTCGTCTACAACGCGGACGATGCGAGATTGAATCGATGGATGCAACGTCATCAGCCAGTCGCGATCAGCTACGGACTGGACGCAGTCGCGGATGTGCGTGGTCGGCGCATCAGCAGCCTGCAAGGAGAACAGTCGATGATGTTGTCCGCCGGGAACTGCGTGATGCCACTCACCAGCCGTATTCTCGGCGACCATAACGCAAGGCACATGCTGGCGGCCGCCGCCGTTGGATTTGCCTTTGGATTGGAGTTGTTCGAAATCGTTCAAGGCATCGAGCGAATGCAGCGAATTCCTGGCCGGATGCAACGTGTCGTGGGATCGACCGAATGTCCCGTTTACGTCGACTCGGCAGATCAGGCAGATCGACTTGCCGTGGCATTGCACGCCATGTCGAAGTCGGGAAAGCCAATTATTTGCGTTGCCGAAGTTCCAGACGCCGCTACCCCCGATCAGTTAGAGTCGTACGGTCGAGTGCTCGAACGCGCTGCCTCGCTGGTCATCCTGACGCAAAGCCGGCTTTCCACTGCGATGGGTCAAAAGCGAATGTGGCAAGTGCTCGATGGGTGCGACAATCCATCGGACGTTCAAATTGTCCCAAATCGCCAAACAGCCATCGAGCTCGCCATCCGTAGTTGCCGACCAGGCGATCAAGTGCTGCTCGCAGGTTGGGGTGCCAATCGATGGACCAATGGGCAGACCAGAATTGCCCAGTCGGACTTGGAATGCGCAACAACCGTTTTGGCAACCGCTCCAGCCGTTCAGTCGCCATCTGCAGTTGCAGCCACGTTCCCACGCCTTAGATTGTATGGCGGTGCCGCTTGATCTTGTGATCAAATGGTCACGGATCGGTTCTCTTGCTAATTGGATTCGCGATGGACTTGGCTCTTTATCGGGACTTGGAATCGTTTCAAGCGTGGTCGATGGGAAGACTTTTCTCGGTCGCGCTTCAATCGCCAAGGTCTAATTTCGACGACCCCCATTCGATGGGAATGGGGACATTCCGAGCAACTCTCCAGCACATCGCGGCTGCCGAACGGATTTGGCTGGACCGATGGAAAGGCAAGCCAACGAGCGGCATGCCGGAAATGCCCAGCGAGCTCGGTGCGTTGGCTCGCACCGTGGCTGAAATTGCACTGGAACGAAAGCTCTTTTTGGAATCCCATCCGGTGGGATTCGAACATAGCGTGAGTTACCTGAACCTGTTCGGCGAACCGCTGGAATTCCCGCTGGGAGAGTTAGTGGCGCACGTGTTCAATCACGGAGTACACCACCGCGCTCAAGCAGTCCATTTCCTCAAGCGTCAAGGGATCGCGATTGCAGGTGGGCTTGATTACATTTTCTTTCGCATCGCGGTTCCTACTTGTCCGTTGGATCCGGAGCCTGCCTCCAATTGCCGCAATTGGGGGCTCCAAGTTGGCGATGGATCGGTCCCGTACGCAGCGCCTAACAAGCATTCGTTGACCCGCTATTCCGAGTACAACCATTGGGCCATGGAAGTCATTCTCGAACAGGCGTTAGGTTTGGATGACGCCGAACTCAATCGCGACTTTGCCATCGGGCATGGTACCATTCGAAAAACAATCCAGCATATGTACGATGCAGAGTGCTTTTGGCAGACTTGTGCCAAATCGCCTGGTAGCCTATTCCCACCGACGCCATTGACCACATCGATCTCCGAGTTCGTTGATTTATGGGGCAAGATGGCCGACGAAAAACGTGCCTGGATCGAACGAACGGAGCCAGGGAAATTAGGCGACACTATCCAAGTCAATTTCGGGGCGGGGCCGATGCGATTTAGGTTTTCCGAAGGGATCCTTCAATTATCGGTTCACGGTACGCTACATCGAGCCCAAGTCTCGAACATGCTTCGAATGTGTGGCTTGACTCCCAAATCCCTTGACTATGTGACCTGGCTCAGGGCTGGTTGAGCAAATGCATTTATGGCAATAGCGTCTTGCCTTTGTATTGATGGTTGGGCGGAAAGAGCGCTCGTTTGACGTCGATGCATGCCGCCTCCAGCTCATAAAATGGGACGAGTTTTCCAGCTGTCCCATACCTTTGGATCGACTCTTTCAAGAAACGTTCTTCGAGGTCTTTTCGCTTAAGATAGTGGGCAATGATCGCGAGCATTTCGAGCTCTTGGCGGGAAAGTTCGTTGGAGCCTAAGAGAGCGACCCCCGACTCAAGAATGCGTGGAAAATTCATCTTCTCGTTATTCGATCCGAAAATGAACCTTTCTGAACCTTGATCGATATAAGCAATGCAAGCTTTCAAGTACCATTGTTCGTCGTATGGCTCAGGAAATTTTTGCGCAATAGAATCAATCACAGCGCCCACTTGAGAATAGTACCCATAATCGTATTGTTGCGAGCAAAAATCGATTACCGGATTATGGAACCAAGGGTCTACTGCCATCGCACCACTAAGCATTGCTTCTTGTTCTGGTCCAGGTTGGATCGACTTTCGGTTGAGTTCAATTGCGATGAAACAAGCGATCGGCGCGAACTCACTTTTCAGGGGTACGCGTCTCAGGTCGGCTCGCCCTTTCTCAAAATGCCCCTGTCGCTTGTTTGCAAGGAAAACGTTTTTTTGTGCCGAACAAAGAAGTGCTATGTCCGTCCCGGCTTTTCGCCAATCCTCAAGCTTCTTCAACGCCTCGACCGGCGAACCCGCCTCCTCAAGGCGACCCCAATTCGAAGCGCATTCTGCGATGATTCGCATCAGAATCGTGTTACGTGTCCTCCCGAAGTCGTCCACGTCGCTGGGAAGGATTGCCAAAACAGCTTTTTCCGTGGCCGCAGGATCGACCGTTAATTGACGCCATCCCAAGTCACTGAACATCGATTGTCCGTGAGGGTCGCGTTGGACTTGCCTTTCGAACACCTTGATCTTGTTTCCAACTCGGATGGCCAACCGACTGTAGTTGTGGTTTCCTCCCAGTAATTCAAAGGATTCAAAAGGGACTTGCCAAGCATCATCGCATTCCAACACCAAATCGTTGAGCATGAAATCTTGGAGATACGTCGCTATCTTCTTTTCCTTGTCCGCTCGCTGGCTAATGGCAAATACCCAATCTTGTGTCCCTGTTCGCGTTGCATTGAATGCCTCGACAACGATCGGATGGATGACCAAGGAAGTGACGATTGGCTTTTCGCCCGACGGCGAACCTCTCGACATAGAGAAAGCCCTGAGTGGATCGATCCAGCGATCGAATGCGGCACCACAAACTGGAATCGCCGCATGTTTAATTAGGTTCTTCTCTGCGACCTCAACAAACGCTGGGCTCTTGTTCCCCTGAAACCATTTCAGCATCCCCCTGTCTGTTACCGCGAGGACCCATTCACCGTCAGGGTGAACCGCGATGTTGGTGTTCGCAAGAGCAATGTCGCTGCATTTGTCGAACTTTTTGAGTCCATTGTTCAGCGCATAAAGCTGGTTCTTATCCGCGACCACCGCGACCAACCCGGAATTGCGAGCCACGACCGCATTTCGAATCACTCCCACGTCTGACTTCCATCGATCAATGACCGTCCCTCCGTCGGTCGATACACGAACGATGGAGTCTTCGTTCTGCAAGAGAAGCGTGTCCGTTTTTGACTCGTAGTAGGCTCGCTTGGGGTTCTTGATTGGCGACGTCGATTTTGCTTTGGGTTGTTTGGATTGAATATCCCATTCGATGATTTGGTCAGAAATCGTCCAGATGCGATTTCCTTCAGCATCCATGCAGACATCGACCGCCGCGCCCGTTTCGGCGTCGTGAAGCTCCATCAACTCTTGGGGGGTTTTGAAAGGCTCGACGTAACGACGGCATATTCGCCAAGTTGCATCGTCCATCCATTCAGGTTGGCTCGCGATTCTTGTCGTTGCGAAAACACGATTTGCTAACTTTGTTTCGAGGTCGGTCGTATCGATTGCATTGGCGACTTGAATATCTGTCTCGCGAACAACCGTCTTTCGCCAGACGTACTCGCGCCGCAGAGTTCCACCAACGACGTCCGATGGCACGTCGAGCATCGCATTGATGTGAGGTTCCGGTAGCCCGTCACAGCCTACCCAAAAGGGCAACAGCCAGAATGAAGCCAATTTCAACCAAAGACTGCAGTTGAATGGTCGCGGCGGGAATTCTCGCATTCTTAGAATCATTTCTTTACCGCTCCCGCTGCATCGAAACTCTTGGGATCGACATCCCAAGTATAGGCGGAATGCATTCGAGGTTGCGGCTCATCTCGCGTCGTGGTCGTCTCGCCACGTTTCTTGATCATCATTGCCATTTCTTGTTCTACATCAAGGTTTTCTTCATGCAAATGGATCGCTGGAAAGGTTCGTACAAATGCGAGAGTCCGGTCGTCCATCAATGATCCCTCCAAGAAAATCGTGAGATCGGGTTGCTCCTTGACCAACGCCACGAGACTAGGTCCATCTAAACTGCATTGCTTCAACAACAAATGCTTCAAAGGTCTTGGGAAGTTCACTGCAAGTTCACTCAGGGCATCTGGGTCGATCGTACTGTCGGACAGATCCAACTTGAAGAGCTTGGCGAATTTGCAAATCGATGACATGAGCGCTTTGTCGACTCTTGCACCCGAGACCTTGAGGTTCTTGAGTTTCGGAAGCGAACTCAGTTCCATCATTCCCTGGTTCGTTAACTTGCAATTTCCGATCGACAGGCTTTCCAAGGATTCAAAGCTACGGAGCTTGGCTGCGGAGGTGTCCGAAACTTCAGTGTTCGCTAAGTCGAGAGATTTCAAGTTAGACATAGAAGTCCACTGACTCACGACGGAATCGTCAACTCGTGATCCGTTCAAGCACAGGTCCACTAGCTTTTCGAGTTGACCCATCTTGGCCAAAACAGGGCTGGTCACTCCCGCATGAGCTAACGTCAAATGAGACATGTTTTTACATCCCAAGACTGCCTCGGCAATCTCGTCTTTGAGATTGAGGCCTCCCCCAACAAAGTACTCAAGATCTCTGACCCCTTTCAACACTGCCGATTTGAGCCACGGATTGCGAGTGCTGATACCTACCAGCGAAGGAGCGTTTTCGATGTGAAAGTAGACCACGTTTTTCGAAAGGTCGATTGGTTCTCGCAACATGGGCATCTCTTTGATACGAATCGCATTGCCGTACAGGTTGGGTAGCCCCTTGAGGTCTAAACCGATGTCGGAGAAAAGAGATTCAACGTTGGGCGCGTCCTCGAGCCTAAGCGGCCCTAACACCCACGGGTCAACCGAAAATCGTTTCACATTGGGCAGGCTCGACACCAATCTCGAAAACGCGTTGGCATCGATTAAGTTTCTTTCGATGTCCAGAAACTCAATTTGGCTAAGCGATCTTAGTTGGACGTATTGCTTCGCCGTCAAGGAAGCGTTTCGCAATCTCAGTTTCTTAAGGTGTCCGAGGGTTTTGAGCGAACTGAGATCCACTTTGTCAAGCGACACACCGTCGAGTACGAGCTCGCTTATTCCATTGCAAGATTGCAACGAGTCGATGGTGGTCTGCTTCGATTCTACAGCTAGTCCGTCTCCCTTGCTAAAATCGGGATACTTAGTCCCACCAGAACTCCACACAGCTACAGCGGCCTCCAAACGCAAACCCATGGGGGATTCGATATCCACCGAGCGAATATATCCCAATTGAATCTTGAGTTCCCGCAATTGAGGCGCGGACCGGCATGTGATCTTGGTCAGATAGGGAAAAGCCGGAGTAATCACTCTTAACGCAAGCCGTTCCGCTGTGGTTGCATTCGCAAGCGAATAGATCTTATGCAGTTTTGGAGTGTTTTCCACCGTCAAGTCAAATCGTTGCAAGGGATCGAGCCCGATTTCACTCAGTTCCGGCAGATTCATCAAACGGAGAGTTACCGTCGTTTGATTCTTGCGTTCGTCCGTTTCATTGCAAAGCAATCGCCTCAATCGTGGCCAACCATCGATGGTCAATTCAGCATTGCCGCCACGCCCAGTATTTGGCAAATAGACTTCCTCCATGCCGGAGGAAAGTTTTCCAAAATCGAGACTCGATAGTTCGACCTCCGTTCGCATCAAGTTGAGGGAAGCAAGGCGAGGCATTGCATCTAAATGCTTCAGCGCTTTCGAATTGAGATCCGTATGCATCAAGTCTAGTTTCGCCAGTTGCTGGCATGTTCCCAGCACAGCCACCGTCCTAGCATCCAGCTTTCTCCCACAGATTTTCAACTCACGCAGCAACGATCTCGAAGGCAAACGATCCAGTAATCGCAAATCGTACTCACCTCCACCCAAAGTCAATTTCTGCAGATACGGAAGCTGGAGAATCCGCTCCACTATTTTCGAATCAGGCTCATTCAAAGAAACAGAAGTGATTCGACTTAGAGGCAGATGAAGTGCCGAAGTGAACGCAGACTTAAATACCGACGGGACGCTCAAAGACAAGTCGTGTGATCCAGATCGGCCAACGATCTCTTTTCCCAGCTCCTTTTCGCCGGCTGCGGTCGAAGTCAACAAGGACCAATACGAAACGCAGCCAGCGATCCCAATGGTCAACATCAGCAAATCGAGAATCGAAACGTTCTTGGTTTTGATTCCCGAATCTTTCCGCCCCCGTAAAGCGTACCGATCGTAGCCCACCCACAGCAGC
>JBEBHM010001039.1:0-2534 GCA_040080875.1 Pirellula sp. | reverse complement strand
ACTATCTGTTCTACTTTCGGGATGAGAACTTTGAATGTGATGCCACGTCATGGGAACGAGTTCAATGACGGCGGACTTTGGCCGCGACAATCGTCGGTATACTGGAACCATGTCCGGAACATTGCCGATTGCGAATTCGTACCCAAAAACATCGACGAACAATCCGATGGACCGAAGCGGGGGATCGGCCGCTTCCTGACGGAAAACTTACTTGCCCCCGCTCGGTCATCGGGGACGTTCCCTCTATCTGGTGCTGCGTTGATTGCGACTCAAACCACGATTGCCCATGGAGTGAGTTGGCATTGCGGATTGGTTGGCACTCCAATTGCCAAGCTAACGCACCTGTTACCTTTGCGTCTTCGCGTCTTTGCGTGAGACAGCTGTTCCCAGTCGTACTTGCGAACTAAAACAATGGAGAGCGAGTACCTCATTTGCCGAGATGGTCACCGCTGTGCGCGGTAACCATCTCTAGATGAATCGACACGTAAACCAATTCCCTCATTGCAATCGCAGTGCGTCAAACCCTCACCCCCAGCCCCTCTCCCGCGCGCGCTCGTTGTACCACACAAACCCAGGCATTCGCTAGCAATCCCTTGAGGCCGGTCGCATTTTTAGTGACTGGTTTTTGGTTGCGTGTCTGCTAAAGATTGTCTTGGTCGTTGCAGTGGATGTAGCGATTGATCAGTAGTCGCGTTGCTGCACGGAGGTGCTCATGTCGAGTTTTTGCCGTCTTGGCGAAGAAATGTCTGACTGTGATTTTGGAGATGACAGGCTAAATAGGCGAGCGTGTTCTATCGCGGACACATTCAGTAGCCATCCCAACGTTAGTATCCCTGCTGCTTTTTCGTCGCGGTCGGATCTAGAGGCTTGCTATCGGTTTTTTGATAATGACAGTGTGACACCTGAAAAGATTCTGCGACCTCATATCGAAGCAACATACAAGCGAATCGAACGAATTGATTTTGTGCTTCTCGTACAAGACACAACAGAAATCGACTTGACCCGTCCTAAACAACAAGTCCATGGTGCTGGCCCAATGGATTGCGAGTCACGTCGTGGTGCGTTCTACCATCCTGTGGTTGCATTTACCGAAGCAGGTGTGGCGCTAGGCATTGTTGGACAGAAGGCCTGGACACGAACGGCAATCTGTAAAGATGATGACAAAACGAAATTAGCCAAACGTCGCAAAACTCCCATTGAAGATAAGGAAAGTTATCGCTGGATCGAAGGCTTGCGCATGTCGGAAAAGGCCGCTCAAGAATGCAAGAACACGACATGCGTATGTGTTGGCGATAGCGAGTCAGATATCTATGAATTGTTCGTAGCAGCTAGCCAGAGCAAGGAAGCGAATCTCCAATTGCTTGTTCGTGCTGGCCAAACAAGAAACACTACCAGTGATGACTTTTGGATGGACCAAGTTAAAGCGACCATGAAGATCGCCGATCAAAGTGTGTTCATCCGAGCCCGAACAGCCAAGTTAAAGGAAGTCAGATCGGCTCGAAGTCGCTCCCGCGAAGCTCGAACAGCACATCTCGAAATTCGGAAAGCGACCATCGAGGTAGCACGCCCCGTGAATGGAGATTCAAAGCTACCCACATTCGTGAAGGTAAATGTAGTTTTATGTTTGGAAACAAAAGCACCGGAAGGCGAAGATCCGATTTGTTGGATGCTAGTAACGACTTTACCAATCGAAACGGATGAGGACGTGCAGCGCATTATTCGTTGCTACTGTGTTCGATGGCAGATTGAGATTTTCTTTAGGACGCTCAAAGTTGGTTGCAGAATCGAGCACCGTCGTTTCGAGTCGATTAGCAGAATACTCAACTGCCTAACATTGATGAGCGTGGTTTCTTGGCGACTGATGTACATTTGTTATGTAGGACGAGAATGTCCAGACATGGAAAGTGAAGTCATCTTCGAGCCAAGTGAATGGAAAAGCGTCTACACAATACTGGGACTCGAATTTCCCAAAAAAGGATGTCCAAAGTTAAATGACGTCGTACGCGCGATCGCGCAACTCGGTGGGTTCGTTGACCGTCCAAAAAATGAACCGGGCACACAAACTTTGTGGGTTGGGCTCCAGCGTTGTTACGATCTGTCCAACGCATGGAAAATGTTCGGACCAGATTCGAAAAAATTTTCGCCAGACTAAGATGTGTGGTACAACGAGCCCGCGCGCGGGAGAGGGGTGCCGAAGGCGGGGTGAGGGCTTGCTGGCACGCCAAGATACTATCGGGTACCATAAGGCAACTGGAAAGCGATCCAGAACCTCATGCTCGAAACCTGACGGCTGTTCGAAGAGCCACTTGATGGAATCAGACAAGAGGGAACAATGTGGTGCACCGAAGTCGCCGCCGATGCTTTCCTGACTTTTTGAAACGTGGTCTCCGGCGACTTCGGTGACCACGGACGTTCGTCGGACTAAGTCATATGCAAGAGATCATTGCGACAACAACGTTTGACTGTCGTGACAGAAGCGGAGCCGATTTCGTCGCGACGCTGGAAATAGGTCGTCCTGTTGAACGAGTTGCTGC
>JBEBHM010000305.1:0-9607 GCA_040080875.1 Pirellula sp. | reverse complement strand
GATCTTGAAATACCGACAGCAAGAACTCATAGGCTTGTTGGTATGCTTCCGGCTCTTTGCTTGCTCGCGGGCCAGCAATATTTAACACGCGAATTTTGTTGCGATCGATCCATTGAATAATACGTTCTGTGCTCACGGCTCGTCCTAAGCGAACTTTCAAACATGGCTTGCTATTCTGCAACGCAAAATTGAGTGTGAGCAACGTTCCTCCTTGGGGCGGAGAGACATGCAGAATCAATGTGCCATCCGAATCAAGCACATTCCGCTTGGTTCGATCCGAGTATTGGGGCGAATCGAGTTCTTGCAGTTGATACCGCAAAGGTATCGTGCCATCCTCGGCCATGCGCCCCTTGGGGCACCATCCGCCATGTTCAATCCCGAGCGAAAAAGCCGCATCCAGGGCCGCGCGGTCAACACCCGTTTGCCCACCTGAAACAATCTTCTCAATCCACCCGCTCTTCCGTCCCGCTTGGTCCGTCGGCCTCCCGTCGCCATTGGGTTTCGATCCATTGTGATCGTTCATCCAATCCATTTCATCCTGATTGTGAGTTTTCGGCTTTTGCGGATCGTGACGATTGTTTCGCTCTATCGTCATTCGCAAGCAGCAGCGATTATGTAATTCGCGACGCACTCATGCAAGCTAGAGGCTAAGTTTCCGAGGAACGCTTCGTAGCCGTTCTATCCCAGCAACCGATGAATAGCCCTGCAAAGCCAACTCATGGCTTCGTATGGCCCATTGCCGAACTTCACCCATTTTGAGTCGCGGACAGAAATGCCAAACGAGCCTGCAACCCACTTTCGCCTCTTTACACGCATTGCGAAAACACGCAGCACCAGCCGTCGATCGGGATTCGTCGTTGGTTTGCTTCTAGCAAGTTGCATGGCCGGCGTCGGCATGGCGCCCAACTCCCCGAACAAAATCGATCCCCGCGATCAAAAATGGCAAATCGCCATCGATCCACACAAAGTCATTGGCTACCAAGCCTGCGAAAAATGCCACGCCAACGAAATTCAGGCTTGGAAACGCACGCCGCATCATGAAACTTTCTTGACGCTTCACCGCAAACCCGAAGCACAACAAATCGCATCCAAACTTGGAATCAGCAATTTCAAAAGCGATTCCAACTGCATTCAGTGCCACTACACCATGGATCAAGTGGACAATCGCGTGGAAGCCGTCGCAGGTGTTTCGTGCGAATCGTGCCATGGTGCGGCCCAGGACTGGGTCGCGGTTCATAACGACTACGGTGGACCAAGTGTCACCCGCCAACAAGAGACCCCAGAGCATCGCGGCAAACGTTTCGCAACCAGCATTCAGTTGGGCATGCGCAATCCAGTCAACGTCTACCTCGTCGCGCAAAGCTGTTATCGATGCCACACCGTTCCCGACGAAAAGCTCGTCAATGTGGGTGGGCATAATGCGGGTAGCCTCGACTTTGAAATGGTAAGTTGGTCGCAAGGTACCATCCGCCACAACTTCGTACGCACCGATGGAAAAGCCAACGCCGAGGAAACGCCAGCACGTTTGAGAACGCTCTTCCTCGCCGGCATGATTGCCGACCTAGAGTTCAGCATGCGCGCCACCTCGCTTGCCACCGAAAAAGCCACCTTTGGCGTGACATCGGCCCAACGAACCGCCCGCGCACTCGAACGGCTCAAGTCGGCACAAGCCAAAGTCAATCATGCGACTTTGGCCGAAATCATTCAAATCGCACAGTCGGCCCCGCTCAAGCTTAACAATCGTGAACAGCTTGAACAAACGGCAAACAAGATCCATGAACTTGGAGTGCGATTCGGAGCGACGGCCAACGGAAACGAACTTGCTGCCATCGACTCCTTCATCCCACCGAAGAACAAATGGAAGTAGTCGCGAAACCAAACCGGTATGTCGGCAAGTCGCATGTCGTCGGCAACGCATGCAATAGTTCGTTTGATTGCGAACCATCGGCCATCGATTCGATCTTGGGTCTGAGGACCATCGGCGACAAGAACATCAGGTTCGACTCGCCCGACTCGCCAAATGGCAAAACGAAACCGGGTCTCGGCCCAGTCGAACCTCAGCCCGTCGTGGACGTTCTGCTCGAGTTGCGACGCGAACGTCTCTTGCGTCTGATGGCCCAGCAACAAGCCCTATACGAAGCCGAGGAAAAATCGGCCATGGATGCAGAAGAGATGTTGCAATTGTGCGAGCATCAACAACAACTCTGGCTCTCATAAGTAGTAGTCGCATTTCCGAGACGTTGAGATTTCCGACTCTGAGCCTCTACACTTCGCGAACTGCCATAAACTACAATCCTTCAATGGATATCAGTGCAATTGGTCCTGGTCACTAACTAATCGCGGTCATAATCTTGGGTACGGTCATTGCCGTTTCAACTAGCTCCACACATTCCTTTAGCAAGATCAACAGGTCCGCAGTGGAGCTGGTAGCGGGAATGGGCGTCGATGGGGATGCGCACTGCGGCTCGACTGTCCAACATCGTTCACGCATAGCACAAGATCCGAGCCAACCGAATCTGCGCCAGGTTCATTTGATCCATTCCGAACTCTTCGATGAACTGCTTGTAAAAGGGTTTGTAGTTCACCCAGGGCAGATCGGCGAAAATATCACGACGCGTGGAATTCAATTGCTGGCTCTTCCTCAAGGCACTGTATTGGCGATTGGAGATTCTGCACGGGTTGAACTGACGGGGCTCCGAAATCCATGCAAACAACTAAACGGCTTCCAGCAAGGATTAATGGAGGCGGTGCTCGATCAAGATGACTCCGGAAATCTAGTTCGCAAATCTGGCGTCATGGGGATCGTCGTCACGTCTGGTAGGGTCCGGCCTAGCGACTTGATTCAAGTCGTGCTGCCCCCTGAGCCACATTTCAAACTTGAACGCGTTTAGGTCGGCGCCACCAAAGCGCAAACAACACTGCGACACAGGCGATCCCAATCCCGCGAATGAGGCCCGATTTGAACACGATCGCTCCGTTGATGGCGATGAAGACCAAGAAGCCATTGACAGCCCAGGCGTAAAATTTCGGAAGCTGCGCGTACCGAGCCGGGGCGATTCCGCGTAGAATCGCATCGAATAACCAAACCGCAACAAATATATAGTTGACGTACAATCCGGCACCTACCCTAATGCCGATCAGTGCTTCGGTCTGCTGCGCAGTCGATTCAAAGGCCTCGGATTGGTTGAAATCGTGAAACGTGATCAACGCCCCTAAACTGTGCCCAAGTGCCAGCAAAGCCCCCAAGGTCCACCCCATGACCACGTATCGGTTGGTTTTCGCCTTTCCGCAGATTTCGGCGGCAAAGACCACCACCATGCAAATCATGGCTAGTCGAATCGCCCATAACGAAGCGACTTGAGCCGCTGTAACAGGGCTCGGAACCGAGAAAGCCAACATAAAACATGGGTGTGTGGTCATGAACATCAAATCGGCAGGGCTTCCAGGCCCAACGGCTGGAATGTATAAAACGGGGCGACAAAGTAGTTTCCTTGGAAGGCAACCATTCTGAAAGGCCCCCGACGCAATGGCGGAACCGAACAAACGAGCGGATGACGTATTTGACATCGAACGTATTCGCAAGTTGATTCTGTTGATGAAAGAACACGAATTGGGCGAAATAGACCTGCGCCAGGAAAATCAACGGATCCGACTATGCGGTGCCGGGCATGGCCAGCCCATTTACGGCGGAATGATGCCAGCAATGTCTGCTATGGCTGCCCCGCAAGCTCCGGTCGCCAGCGCCCCTGTCTCAGCCCCCGCGGTCGCCGCAGATGCCGATGGCCCGCACATCGCCTACATCAAATCCCCAATGGTGGGAACATTTTACACGCGGCCGAATCCGACTTCAAAAAATTTCGTCGAACCAGGTTCCGCAGTCCAAAACGATACCGTCGTTTGCATTATCGAAGCGATGAAGGTCTTTAACGAAATCCCATCCGAAGTGCGTGGCAAGGTCGTTCAAGTACTTGTAAAAAACGAAGAGTCCGTCGATTTCGGCAAACCGCTCTTTAAGATCGATACGCGAGGCTAGTGATTATGTTCAGTCGCGTGCTCATCGCCAATCGTGGCGAGATCGCTCTGCGCGTCATTCGCGCTTGCAAAGAGTTAGGTATCGAAACGGTCGCCATTTTTAGCGAAGCCGATCGCGGAGCTCAATATCTTGAGTTGGCAGACCAAGCCATTTGCGTTGGGCCGGCCAAATCGATCGATAGCTACTTGCGTTTTGATCGCGTGATCGCGGCAGCCGAAATCGGTAACGCCGACGCAATCCATCCGGGTTATGGATTCTTGGCCGAGAATGCGGAATTCAACGAAGTTTGTCGGAGCTGCAATTTTGAATTTATCGGCCCCTCACCCGAAGCAATGCAAAAACTCGGTGACAAAAACACCGCGAGGGAAATGGCCATGGCAGCCAATGTCCCTGTCGTTCCCGGCAGCGATGGCTTGCTCGAAACCGAGGCCGACGCTTTGGCTGCAGCTCGCAAAATTGGTTTCCCCGTCTTGATCAAAGCGACCGCCGGAGGAGGCGGAAAAGGGATGCGTGTTGCGATCGACGAAGCATCACTGCTGTCATCGGTGACACAAGCCCAAACGGAAGCCAAAGCGGCGTTCGGCAACGGTGGCGTCTACTTGGAACGCTATGTTGATCGTCCGCGACACGTCGAGGTGCAGATTATCGCGGACCAGCATGGCAACGTCGTGCATTTGCACGAACGCGATTGCTCGGTACAACGTCGCCACCAAAAACTCATCGAAGAGAGCCCTTCGCCTCGTTTGCCACAAGCAACGCGCCAGGCCATGTGCGATGCCGCCGTCCGGATGATCCAACAAGCCAACTACTACAATGCCGCTACGGTCGAGTTTATCGTAGATCAAAATGACCAGTTCTACTTCATCGAAGTCAATGCTCGTATCCAAGTCGAACACCCAGTCAGCGAAATGATATCCGGAGTCGATCTTATCAAATCGCAGATTTTGGTAGCAGCCAAACAGCCGCTCGCATTTACTCAATCCGATATCAAACCCTTTGGGGCGGCAATCGAGTGCCGGATCAATGCCGAAGACCCTGACAAAAATTTCCAACCTTGTCCGGGCCGCATCGACAAGATGTTTGTTCCAGGGGGACTGGGAGTTCGTGTCGATTCCCATGCGCATGCGGGTTATACGGTCCCGCCCTACTACGATTCGATGATCGCCAAGCTGATTGTCCACAAACCTAATCGAGAACAAGCGATCGAGTGCATGCTCCGCAGCTTAAGCGAATTGCGAATTACCGGCATCAAAACTACGGCCAATTTTCATGCCACGGTATTGCGACAACCTGAGTTCGCCGCCGGCAGCGTCGACACAAAATGGGTGGAAAGAGACCTGTTGCCTCGCCTCAAGACCTAACAGTTCGTATATTGATGATTGCCCAATGGGTGACGGCAGAATGCCTGCTGTCCCACAATCATTCAATTTCAGTGTCGAATCATGCCTCTCTACGAATACGAATGCAAAGAATGCTCCAAGCAAGTGGAGATTCTTGTTCCGAACGCCACCACCAAGCCAACGTGCCCTGAATGCGGCTCCAAGAAACTTAACAAACTCTTGAGCGTTGTCGCTTCTCCGGTAAGCCGAGGAGCAAACTCATCTTCGAATCGTGAATCTGCCGCTGAGATGTGCGGTCGCCCTCAATGCGCTAGCGGCGGCTGCATGTTCGGAAACTGAGACTCTGTCCGATTCCGTCGGATGCATTCACCAAGCGAGAATAATGACTACTGCTTCCAAAAGGCTATGCCTCCTTTGCTTATTGCTCATTCAGTTTGCGGGATGCCGCGGGTGCCGACAAACTCCAAACCCCGATCCAAACGCAAAAACTCCGGAGGAGAAAAAGAAACTCCAACGGATTGTCGTCGACGATATCAAGGCCATGCCGTTCAACACGCCCGACCCCGAAAGCCCGGCCGAACCAAACTATGTCAAACCTGGCCACTGGTATATGGCCAATAGCAAACTCAAAGCGAATTTCGATGATGAATCGCTGGACGTTGCGATTACGGTTGAAAACCGTGAAGGCAAACCAGCTCCCCTCAGTACAGGTCAGCCCCACATCGAATTCAATCGCAGCCTAACGCTCTCCAAGGGGCAAGAGAAAAACATCAAGCTCCAATTCTTTCAACCCGAAGTATCTGCTACCGGCGATGACTCCGAAAGCAACATACCAGCCCGCTTGATCACGTCGTTCTCGCAGCGCTCACTTGGAACGGCCGTTTCCGAAAGGCAGTATCCGAACAAAATCTTGATGGGATACCAATACCACATGGTTTCCATTAGTCGCGACCCATCGCGTTACACCTTTTGGCGAAAACTCGACTGCATCATTTGGCCCTCCCGTACTCGTTTCTCTAACGAGCGCATTAATCCCCACATCATCGTCGACCTCAAAGAAGATGAAGTTGCCAACCAGTTTCCCAGTCGGCTTTATGCCATGACCACCATCTCGCACTTGATCCTGAACGATGCATCGTTATCGATCATGAACAAGGACCAACAAGCTGCTGTTCAAGATTGGTTGCATTTCGGAGGCACGATCATTTTGAACGGTCCGGAAGCGCTCGGAGGAATTGAAGCCAGCTTTCTAAAAGAACTAGCGCCCATCGTCAACACATCCAACGCCACTGTATCCGAAGAGCAAGTCAATGCCTTGAACAGTACATGGACAATTCAACAAGCGCTTGGGCCGAAGATACCTTTAGGATCGGTCCACGCGATTCCGCTGCTTGCCGGGCAATTGAGCCCGGGCGCGTCTTGGGTCAACTACACCGCTCAGAACAACGATCTCCTATCCCTCGAAGGACTCGTCGCAGAACGATTCGTCGGTCAAGGTCGTATCGTGATGACAGCGTTTCCTATGACCGATATCGCATTCTTGAATTGGCCGTCTTACAGTTCTTTCATCCATAACGTGGTTCTACGCAAACCACCTCGCAAAGTGACAACCGGCTTAGATGCGGATACCAAGTTCGATGGCGAAATGGAGAGTACGGAATTACATCCCGTTCATACGACTCGGCTGCGCATTTGGGCGCGAGACCTCGATTCGACAATGGCTCGAGTCAATCCCAACGACCGTTCGAAAGAATCATCCTCTCGGTCCGGCAGCTCGCGATCGAAACCTCGTGAGGAAACCGTTTCCTTGGGCCAAGTGAGACCGACCAAACGATCCAGTCTGGTAGCCTGGAATCCCGAATCGCTTATCCTCAAAAATGCCCGCACCGCGCTCCAGGAATCATCCGGGATCACCGTGCCCAAGCTGAACACGATTATCAAATTGTTGGTTGGGTATTTGATCGTGTTGGTTCCAGTCAATTGGCTTGTGTTTCGATTGTTGGGCCGACTCGAGTGGGCGTGGATCGCTGCCCCGATCATCGCGACGATTGGAGCTTTTGTGGTGGCTCGAAGCGTGCAATTGGACGTCGGCTTCTCGCGCAGCCAGACGACGTTCGGTTTTCTCGAATGTCACTCTGGCTATCCTCGCGGGGTCCTTTCCAAGTACACCGCGCTTTATACGTCGCTGTCCACAAATTACCGGGCCGTCTACGAACGCGAAGAAGGAATTGTCCTGCCGCTTACCTCCTCGGTCACATCAACTCGACGACGACCGTTAGGGACCCTTACCAAAATCGACTACAGCTACTCGGGCGATTCTGGCTCGGGACTACGAAGCAGTCCGGTCCTCTCGAATACGACCGGGCTACTGCAGTCTGAGGAAATGCTCGAAATGTCGGGCTCGTTGTCTTCCAGATTTTCAAACAACCAACTGGAGGTTGAACTTACGAACGAACTTGGCCGGCCTTTGAAAGACATGGCCGTCATCGGCGTAAGCGACGATGGTCGTTGGATGTCGGGCTGGGTCGGCGACATGGCGCATGATGTGGATGTAAGTTGCAAATTGGAACCTCGCAGCTGGGATACCCTTTGGCGCAAAGAATGGGACATTACTCCCAGCCTTGCGGCTCCAAACTACCTCCGGGTAGACGAATCGTTTTGGACCGACAAAGATCTCGGCGAGGAACTTTACCTTGGTCCCATGTTGGATCAAATCGTTAAGTCCTATCCGTTTGGCAAAGGTGAGTTCATCGCAATCGGCTGGACCGATCAACCCCTCGGCAACTTAAGAATCGTTCCGGAAGCCAAGCAGAACAAGGAACGCACCGTCGTGTTGCTGCATTTGAGCGCTGCAAATCTACTTCCTGCAAAGCCCGATCTTAAAATTTTCCCGAAGATCAGCGACGAGGAACTCCAGCCTTAGACATCATTGGGTTTGCGAATGTCGCACGATGGTTTACCATTTGCCCAGTCGAATTTGCGTTTGGTTCCTACTCGTAAGATTGCTAGCTTTTCATGGAGAAAACCAGGGTTGCCATCGTTGGAATGGGCACGGTAGGAACAGGTGTCGCTCGCTTGATATTGGACCATGGCGATCGTTTGGCTAGGCATGCGGGCAGGATACTTTGGCTTGAAAAGGCCATCGTGAGGGATCTGGCCAAGAATCGAAATATCGATTTGCCTAATGGTGTCCTGTCCGACGACTTGAACCTTGTTTTGCAGAATCCTCAAATCCAAGTGGTTGCGATGTTGGTCGGAGGATTGGAGCCAGCCCGGACCATCATGCTGCAACTGTTGGAGTCCGGCAAGGATGTGGTTACAGCCAACAAAGCGGTTTTGGCCGAACATGGCGCAGAGCTGTTCGATCGAGCGCGAGCCCTTGGCCGAACAATCGCCTTTGAGGCCAGCGTCGGCGGTGGTATTCCAATCATTGCCAACATCAGTCAATGTTTTTCCGCCAATCAAATCCTGTCGTTGCGAGGGATTCTCAATGGCACCAGCAACTACATTATTTCAGAAATGGATGAACAAGGAGCCGACTATGCGGTGGCTCTCAAGCACGCACAGGAGTTGGGTTATGCCGAGGCCGATCCAACCATGGACGTGGATGGTAGTGACGCAGCTCAAAAATTAGCCATCCTCGCGCATCTCGCTTTCGGTGTCCGAGTGCGTTGGCGAGATATCTATCGGAGAGGATTAGAGGCCTTCGAACTGGCCGATCTCAAGTATGCAGCGGAGCTTGGCTATCGCATCAAGCTCATCGCCAGTGCTAAACTGCGAGACGACGGACTGGAACTGCACGTTTCACCTACTTTGATTCGCAAGGGGAGGCCGCTTGCCGAAGTGCGAGGCGCTTACAATGCAGTCACGGTGGTGGGGGATGCCGTGGGCGACATGTTCTTTCACGGCCAAGGCGCAGGGCAAATGCCAACCGCATCCGCAGTGGTTGCAGACATGATCGACACCGCCTCGGGACGAACCGACATTACTTTTAGGCGACTCGAGTTGTGGTCCGATCGCGACTCCAAAGTGGACTTGCTGCCTTACCAAGAAACTACGGGCCGATACTACATGCGATTCTTGGTTGCCGACGAACCCGGAGTGCTGTCGCAGATCACGGGTATATTGGGTCGTCACGCTATTTCGATTGCTTCGATCATTCAGCACGAGCCAACCAATGACTCGCAACCGAGACAAGTCCCATTGGTCATCATGACCCACGACGCCCAAGAAA
>JBEBHM010001038.1:0-2540 GCA_040080875.1 Pirellula sp. | reverse complement strand
GCCACCTCGAATGGATTTCTCGATATGTGAAATCGCGTTGGCTGGATTGTCGGCGAGCGCCCAACGTTGGGCCGCCAGGTAATGCATGGGATAAACAATATCTTTATGGGTACCTGCGATGAGTTCCTCCAACTTAATCGCGAGCTGTTCGTGTTTAGATTCCTTCAGCAACTCTTCGATTTCTTTCGCCGCAGCACTGGACGGCACGACGGCATTGAGTAGTTGAGTTGCCGGACGGGCAGCAAAGTAATTGGAGTTGAAACTGATATAGGCCGGATTTTTCTGAAGAACAAATCGATAAAGGTACGTCAGGCTATTGATAGAAGCGACCGGAGTTAGGTACTGCGATTTGTTCTCGACCGTCGAGATTTCCGATTCAATGTCGATCGCGGTCGGAAAGTCAGCCGAATAGGCGATGCCTTGGACGTGAGGTAACAGTCCTCGAGTCTCGATTTCCTTAAGAACCGGGAGCAGAATTGCATCCCGAAATTCTGAGACCGTGATTCTGTCTCGGTCAGGGACATTGTTGAGGACAATCAAATTTCGGGACGGAATGTCGCGGGCAACCGAATAGTGATTTGCGATCGTGCGAGAATTGACTGAATCCGCATTGACGACGATCACCCAATTGGCTCCCGTTGCACCTCCAAAACAATTTTGACAAATTACTGGCAAAGAAAAAAACAGCATGCACAGATAGCGCAAAGCACAATGTGGACGATTGTTCCGAATCTCGCCATTTGCGGCGGGGAAAGCCACAAACAGGGAAAAAAACTGCATGCCGAGAACCCCTTCAAAAAATCGGTGATATTGGTACGATCATATTAAGCTTGTGCCGCAGGTTCGGGTACGGCACACTCAAGCGTATCGACGCTTTATGTGAGAGAGCGTAGCTCAGTCGGTAGAGCAAAGGACTTTTAATCCTTGGGTCGAGAGTTCAAGTCTCTCCGCTCTCATTGCCCCCAAGGCCGCGAAATCATTGGTTTCGCGGCCTTTTTTATTGACTGTCGCTAGTGCTTTGTCAATTTGTTCAACGGGGATCGGAACGTTGGGTGGCACGCCCAGAGTCTTCGATGGGCGTGGGGAGCACTTGAGGTTTACCACGCCCTTCGTAAAGCCGCAAAGCCTCAAAGCGTGCCACCCCAAACAGGTCCTCTTTCGCTGAAAACAACGACTTACTGTCCAAGTTGGCGGCGGTTTTAGCGGTGCCGGTCAACACACGTCTTGATGTCCGCGAATACCGCTTCTTCCGGTTGCATGCCGTTGACACATTCGAGCTTGCCCTGTGCCGCATAATACTCTGTTAGCGGTGCGGTCTGCGTATTGAAGACATGCATACGTTCGCGAATGGTCTCGTAGTTGTCATCGACCCGTCCGTCGATTTGTGCCCTTTTGAGCAGCCGCTGAATGAGCTGCTCCTCGTTCACCTTCAACTCGAGCGCCATATCCAATTTCAAGTTATGCTCTACCAAATAATCATCCAACAACTGGGCTTGGATGATCGTTCGAGGAAAACCGTCGAACAATGCTCCGTTCACGCACTCGTCGCTTTGGAGTTTTTGGGCGACAATGCGCATGACCAAGTGATCGGGAGCAAGTTTACCTGCATCGATGTAGGAAGCGACCCATCGCGACAACGCAGTATCCTGGCGTTTTACACCGCGTAGCATCTCGCCCGTGGACAAATGCGGAATGTTAAGCAACTCGACGAGCCGCTTGCACTGTGTCCCTTTTCCAGCACCGGGCGGGCCGATTAACACCAATCGCATTGCGGCCCCTCTCTATGCTTGCAGTTCGAGTATTTCCTGTGATCAATAAATCGGCTAGTAGCCCCAAAAAGTGTAAGCTGCCAGACACCTATTGTTCCAGTAGGCCTTTGTAATTTCTCATCAACAAATGGCTGTCAATCTTTTGAATCAGGTCAAAGGCAACGCTCACGGCGATCAATAAGCTCGTCCCACCGAAGAAACTAGCTACCGTCTGGGAAACACCAAACTGGGATGCGATGATGGCCGGAACAATGGCCACGATTGCCAAAAACGCGGCACCGACATACGTGATTCGCAACATGACCTTCTCTAAATAGTCTGCCGTCCGCTTACCTGGTCGGTACCCAGGAATAAATGCCCCGGAATCCTGAAGATTCTGCGACATCTCTTTGGGATTGAACATAATCGATGTCCAAAAGAAACAGAAGAAGAAAATGAATAACACGTACAATACGTTATAGGTAAACGATGAGCCACTGGTGAACATCGACGAAAGCGAATTAAAGAAACCGGAAAACACCTCCGCCCAAGTGGACTCGCCAGCAAATGCCTTGGCAAGCACCCCGAATAGAACGCCAGGTATCATAAGCATGCTGCTGGCGAAGATGATCGGCCTCGCCGAGCGCCACCGCAACGCGCCCAGCCTCAAGGTCGCCGCGCTGGTCGACTGGACGATAGAGTTTCCGAAACCAGTCGGCAACGGTGTCAGCATCGACATCGAAATCGACGAAGCGACATAACGGAGTCTACTGCGATCGGCATACTCATCTC
>JBEBHM010001037.1:0-2542 GCA_040080875.1 Pirellula sp. | reverse complement strand
GTGCACGGCAACGTAATTCAAGAAATCCTAACCTAGCGCGTCGTGCAGATTGATTTTTGGGTTCTCGGATTTAGTGTCGAACGAACCAAATTGAGGATGCTCTTGTTTACCAACTCAGTCACTGCCGAATTCGTGTTTTCCACTCCGCTGTCCATGAAGACTTTGGGCTGGGAATCGTTCAGCCCATCGGCTGCCTCAATTAACAATCGTGCTGTCGAATCGGGATCGAATTTGGAGTCGACACACCATGCCAAGATTCGCCTCGAGTAATTGTCCAGCACCGCGTGCAAATAGACTCGCGATCCGTCGAGCAATCGAAGCAACGTTGTGTCCACTTCTTCTTCCTTCAAACCTGACTAGAGCATGACGGATTCCGCCAATGCGGCAACGAAGGTCCAATTGTGCCTTTTCCCAATGTTTCCCCTATGGGTTTTTTAGAATCGAGTCTCGCTTTTCCGACTCGATTTAGGTCGCTTCATCGCGACCAGACAAGCTCTTTGCATCGGCCAATTGAGCCGATTTCGCGTTTTTCTTCACGCATGGCTGTACTGCTCCCGTCGACCACTTCATGCTCGCGATTCCCAAGACTTTCGCGGACTTCGGAGTCGTTGATTTCAAGCTCTACTCTTAACATCGAAACCAACAGTACTTCGCTAGGCTGGAGCCGTTTAGGCGGTAGGCTGTAGGAAGAATCGGATGAACTGGAAGAGCGATGAGCCGAATTTGTTGTTGGATGCGCTGCTGTCATCGTCACCATTCCGGCAAGGGCAAGGTTTCAACAGGCACGCCCCGGCAACATTCGGTTCGCGTGCTTGTCCAGTGCGATTGCGATGCGAGATGCACGCTCTGAAAGCAGGCTTTAGACATTAGGCTGTCGGCAGTAGGCACGAACCAAGAAAGCCATTGGCTCTGACTGATCTCAATTCCCTCTAGCCTCCGGCCTCCAGTCTCTCGCCTGCCAAAGATGTTGCTGACGATCGCTTGCACTATCCCATCCAGCGTGTCGATCACCGAATCCACCATCGTCGCTAGCAATCCCGCTTGGCCAATCACAGGGACTAACTGCCCAACAGCGTATTCCGACGTCGTCTGATCCCGCACCCATTCACCGTTCGGTATCTCTTGCAGTTTGGATGAAGAGGCCGATGCGGATGCTGGCGATTCGGGTGCTGGTTGGATATGAATCGCGTCAATCGTCTTCGGATCCAATCGCGTATCCGGTGATCGTTCGAAACGCCACGACCAAACCACTGCGAACACCGATGCACATCGCTCCGAATACTCGAAGTCTTTGAACGATGGTTGCTGGTACTTGCCCATTAAGGGCAATGCGAGCCTCACCGCTTGGTTGATCTGCTTGCACGCAGGATCCAATGTGGTGATCGTCTCCCCAAAGAAACCGATGTAGTGATTCAATCGCTGGATATCGGCCCGCGTTTCATTCGCATCGCGATATCCCAAGTGCCGCATATTCTCCGCACCACACACCACACAGGACGGAGCTGGGTTCGTGACGACTGACAACTTCTCCGCAGCGGCGGAATTCCAGGGCTCCTCCACCAAGTCTTCTGGATTCTCGATGTCGCTCTCAAACGTGTTGTAAGTATCGTTCAGTAACGCCGGATGCAGCTTGTCCCGATTCGCTACGTTGTAAGCTCGTATCAGCGGTCGGACTCGGTCGAGATTCTTTCCACGCACACTTCCTGTCAATAATCCACCATACCGGATGCGATGCAGGCCCTTGGGCACGATGTGCTGAACGTACCGTGCTACGAAATCTCCTCCTCGAATCCGTTCTTCTTTGATCTTGTTGTTGTCGCGGTAGTCTTTGTACCGAAACGTCACGTACATGCCGTCATCATCCACTATGCGACCGTTGTGGATGGCGCCTCCCCGCACGTACCTGCCCGTGTAATGGATACAACCATGCGTTGTCACACTCGTCTCGGGCGTCGACTCCGAGTGCGCTTGCCAATCGATCAGCAACAGTTGGTCGACCCAGTAGGCGAACGACTCTTGATCGTCGACATAATTCCAATCCGCATCTTCAGGGAGTTCGAGCTTGTCGTTGGCAAACAGCTCTTTGAGTCCCGCGACGAAGTGGCCACTGAATTCGTTGCCGAGCGATTTGGCTTCCATCTGGGGTGCATCGGCATCGATGCCAACCCAATGCTTGGTGTCTTTGCCGAGCGATTCGCCACCAGCGGTCATGATGGCGTGGATGTGCACATGCTGGAACAGTCGCTGCCCCCAAGTGTGCAATGCCGTGATAAGTCCAGGCTTGCAATGAAACTCTCTCTGCGTCCGCTCGAGCAGCGTCGTGTGCACGCAGCGAAAGAACAAGTCGTAGCACTCCTTCTGATTGATTGCGAACAAGCTGTTGAGCTGATGCGGTGCCGTGAAAGCCGTCTGAAAGAAGGTTGTCGGCATGTCCCATCCGATCACCTTCTCCAGCCACTTCTTGCGATCGAGTCGACCACAGTTGGAGCAATGACGATCGCCGCACTTGTTGTAGAGAATGCGATTGGAGCCGCAAGCATCG
>JBEBHM010001036.1:0-2542 GCA_040080875.1 Pirellula sp. | reverse complement strand
TTGAAATTGAGGTTGGTAACTTGGTCAGACGAACGACAAAGGTAACCCGGCGGCGGCCAAGAACCTTTGATTTCAGAAACCGCCCGATCCGCCGCTCGGGTTGACCGCCTTGTTCGGCGAGCCTGGAACACGGCTTCCTGATTTAACCGTAAATATTAGTCATGGCATTGATGTCAGGCGACCGGAGCGTACGTTTTGTTTCCCCATTGGAAATGGACTCGTACATGACATTGCTGGAACTGGAATTGAGATGGCCAACACCTAATGTGTGGCCCATTTCATGCGCCATTACAGACACGAAATCATACTGTTCACTCTGAGGACCGCTACCGTTTAGTGACCAATTGACATCCTGATTAAATACAAGCCGACCGGAGTTGTTGGCTGAGCTTGGAACAGGCCAGGTCGTATAGGCCAAGGTATCTACCATCACCCGCCCGAAGGGGCGAGTCTGAAATGGTGCAATTCGGCCGAACGTTACAGAGTAGTGGTACGACGGTGTCGGAAGACCCAAAATGTGCTGCACGGGGCGATATGTAACTTGTGGGTTTCCAGGCCACGCTTGCCTCCAAACGCCGTAAGAAAGATCAGTGTCGGGTACACTTCCGAATATGCCAAATAAGCGATACCAAATGTCCGGGTAGGGATCAAATTGACCAAAGATCACACCGTAGCGGAGTGGCATATCAAGAATATGTCCATTGTCTACTGTCAAGAACATCGAAATCTTATCCCCGCGAAGATCCGTGACACTCTCGGCGCCAGGATACGGAAAAAATACCGGGATGAAGTCCGCATTTTGATGCCAGAGGAGAGCGATGCGAACGCGATCACCAATTTTCAGTGAAGTATGACCGCGATACGTCCAGAATCCGTAGCTGGACATTGAGTCCCACAATCGACGGCCTAAATGATTAGACGTAACAACCTTGACATCATCCTTCAGAAGATGATGCACGCCTATGTCACTATCGCGTTTGTCAAGCCCTGGGATTCTGTCCGAATATACGTAGGCGACTTCTCCTTCGACGACGATGTCCGCGTCAGAATGCACTTCGGTTAAAGATATTGATCGTGACCACAGCATTGTGTTATCTCCATGTGTGCAGGCGGGCGAATTGGTCAAAGAGTCGGCTGTTGTGAATCTGCGTCGGATCGTGGGTCTTCTTCCGATAGATATTGAGAGGAAACTGGAACGCCCGGGCGCGGGAGTTGAATTCGTCCGAAACGATAGGCAAGCTTCTCACGATCACGGGGCGGGAAATTCGTTGAGACCTGAACCTGCTCGCCACCATCAACGCTTATCCACATGCTCGCTGCGTTTCCGAGTACTTTCACCCACAGTTCTCCTACCCCTCCGTCGCCAATCAGGAGATCGCAATCGATCCAGAGGTGTTCCGATCCATCACTGTTTGCCGCGAGAAATGCGGATGGAGTGCCTAATGTTGAATCCCACTCTTCCAAAGCCCCAACAGTGACGAAGTAATTGGCCAATCGTGCATTTTGTGAGGATCGCAGAAACACTTGGCATTGCCCGTCGGGCGCGTGCATGGCAAATAGGATCTGTGGCATGAAAGTCTCCTTAGTGGGTGTTAATGTCTTTGCCGCCGAACAATTATTAGGCCGAATTCGGCATAATTCCGAATCCCGGTTGACTTATTCGAGTGCTTGCAACACCGTTCGTCAATGAATAGGAAGGATTTTTTCTTGCGAGACGTCGAGTTGTGAGGTGTCCACTTCCGGTATTATGCCGAATTCGGCATAATTCGGAAATTGCCGAATTCGGCATAATTCTGGAAGGTAATTGCAAATTGTCTTCGTTTTTATTGGTCTACGTTATTTCCTGCCGGAAATATGCAGAAAGGCACCCCCAAAAGTATGGATAACGATGAGGCAGAGGATCGAACCTTTGAGAAAGCCCTTTCTGCAAGGAACAAGAATCAACCAAAACTAATGGATGACGTCCGAAATAAGTTTCGCATGCTTCACCGTGGTAAGCGAACGGAGGAAGCCTACGTTGGTTGGATTCGGCGATACTTGCTTTTTGAGGACATTCGTACCATTCAAGAATTGCTCGGGCATGTCGATGTATCCACCACAATGATCTATACCCACGTGAGCATGCTCGGGGCCAGCGGTGTCAAGAGTCCATTGGATAATCTACTGTGAGGGTTTCAGGTTTCAGATTTCAGATTTCAAAGCTAATCGCTCAAGGCTCAAGGCTCAAGGCTCAAAGCTCAAAGCTCAAAGCTCAAAGCTCAAAGCTAACAGCTATGCTTGCGGTTCGGTCATGCTGAACGGATCGAGCGCGACGTCCAACGTTGCCTTGGGCAATATATTCTGCTCGACACATAACTCGCGAATCGTCTTGCCCGATGCAAACGCTTCTTTCGTTAACTTGGCCGCTTTTTCGTATCCGATGTACGGGTTCAAACTGGTGACCATTGACAAGCTCTTTTCGACTCCACCCTCACAAGTCTCAGGATTGGCCTCCAGGCCATCCATGCAGAACTCGATGAACGCTCCGAGGCCATTGGACAAC
>JBEBHM010001035.1:0-2543 GCA_040080875.1 Pirellula sp. | reverse complement strand
CACTACCCAAAAATCTAAGCTGGACAACGCACTAGGCACTCGCCGCCGAGAGATTGAAAACCGCTGGTTGTGCCGGTGCGATTGAAGTCGCTTTCTACAAAAAAGTCCGAACGGAGAGGACAGGATTTGAACCTGCGGTAAGGGTTTCCCCCTACGCCGAATTAGCAATCCGGTGCTTTAGACCACTCAGCCACCTCTCCAGATTCGCATATTCTGCCCGAAAAAGAGTAAATTGCAAGGCGGTAGTTCCAGTTTCTATGCAAGCATTATTTGGCGTTCGCAGCGTTGACGCTGAGCAGGGTTGCACTGTGAATTCTTGCCAAATTCCTACACGTAGCTAGCAATCCATCCGCACTGCTTACCTAGAAGGACTTGCCGTAGCGGCTTGCGAAGATGGAGTTTTTGCAACTGAGTTTGGGATTAGCGTCGCGGAGCGACGCGTCCACATCGGGGATTCGCGTCGTGGAGCGACGCGTTTACGTCGGGAACTCGCGTCGCGGAGCGACGCTTGTACATTGGTGCTTGCCCGCGCCATGTGAGGGCGGTAGACTGAAGCACACATCGATGGTTACGTAACTTGACGGACAGCTTGGATGACTGATGCACTTTCGGTGTGATTGCATTCTGAATTTCCCCTTACACGCATGGAGCAGAGTATGGCGACGAATCCAAAGCAAACCGTGGCTCTTGTTGACCTCGCTGTACCCAGCGGGATTGCAACGGGTGGGGCGGTATCAAGTGCGGCCATTTCGGGTCGTAAGCCATTTCATAATAGCCGTGTCGAATCGGCGTTACGGCGATTAGACGGTTTGACGTTGTTGGAGTGGTGTATTCGCCGACTGAGCGAATGCGAGCTGATTGATACCATTGTGATTACGGGGTTTCCGCAGTATCGGGAATTGATCAGCAATACAGGACTCTGCCATGCGAAGTGGATGCCAAGTGCGTTGAGCACGCCGGCCCAACGAGCCAGCGAAATTGCATCTTGTCTCGGTGCGGACTGGATAGTATTTGCCAGTCCCTTGTGTCCGTTTACCGATCCGACCTTGATCGATCGGTTGGTATCGCGAGGATGGGCAAATCCAGAGGTCGATTTTGTCGGATTTGTATCTCCCAAACATCCAACGTTTTCACTGCAATCGCTTGGACTGGTCGGCGAAATGTGCAATGTGAGCGCCTTGCGAAAACTAGAGCGTGAGAAATTGCTTTTAGAACCTTGCGATGTTCCTGACATTGTTCGACGCAATCCGTCGTTTTTCCAAACCAAGTTTATTCCGCTGCCTGAGGAGTTGACGCACGATTCGCTTCGATTTCAG
The DNA here is from genome assembly GCA_040080875.1 of Pirellula sp. Lineage (GTDB taxonomy): Bacteria > Planctomycetota > Planctomycetia > Pirellulales > Pirellulaceae > JBKCUI01. The sequence continues at coordinate 1,227 of JBEBHM010001035.1, read as the reverse complement.
ATGCAGACCGAAGATGACTGGGATCGGGCTCACAGCTTTCTTGAGGCGGCTGGCGATGATTTGTCCTGGCAGCGGCTAGCTCAAGTCGCCGAAAGAAACTTCACTTAGAATTACGAACGAGAAATTCTCTCTAGATGCTCTCCACCTTAGTGCTCGTTCCAACTCCGTGGGAGTTGGAATGCCTGACCAACTCTTTTCATCAACACTTGCTCGCTGCCCGAAGTACGATTCAACTTTGCGGTTTTGGACCGATCGTTTCGGGGATTATGTCCGCCCGACTCATCGCCGAGCATTCACCCGATCGGGTGTTTCTGATTGGAATTGCGGGCACGTATGATCCAGACATTTCACTAGCATCCTTCGTGGAATTCGATGAAGTCGCCTGTTATGGAATTGGGGCTGGAACGGGTAACCAATTTATGTCCTCATCCGAACTAAAGTGGGAGCAATGGCCATCCGACCATAAAAAGAACGGGATCGGCGACGTGATCTCGCTTCGTAAACCAACCGAGCGTTCCAGCACCATGCAATTGCTGACCTGCTGCTCAGCTGCGTCGTGTCTTGAAGACGTGCAGCTACGTACGAAAAAGTTTCCACGAGCAAGAGCGGAGGACATGGAGGGATTCTCGGTGGCCTCAGCATGCATGCTGTCGAATGTACCGCTGCGAATTTTTCGGGGGATCTCCAACTTCGCTGGAGATAGAAATCATGCCCATTGGGAAATTCGCGAGGCGATGGCGGCGGTCGAAACAGCGGTTTCCCGAATTCTTCATTGAGACGCATGATGGCTCACCGCATTCGACTAGGCATTTCAACCTGCCCCAACGACACGTTTACCTTCCACGCGTTGATCCATCGACTAGTCGATTGGCGAGGATTGGATTTCGAAGTGGAACTGTTGGATATTCAGCAACTCAACGATAGGCTATTTCAACGCACCCTCGACGTAGCCAAAGTCAGCTTCCATGCTGCTCTGCGCTTAGCGGATCAGATTTGGGTCCTGCCCACCGGGTCGGCACTCGGTTTTGGTGTCGGCCCGCTCCTGTTAGCTTCGGCGCCCAACTCGCGTCCCTTGCGCCGTTCGCAAATGACAGGGTGTCGCGAAAACTCAGCGGCACGGAGTGACGCTGCAACAAACTCAGCGGCACGGAGTGACGCTGCAACAAACTCAGCGGCACGGAGTGACGCTGCTACAAACTCAGCGGCACGGAGTGACGCTGCTACAAC
>JBEBHM010000304.1:0-9639 GCA_040080875.1 Pirellula sp. | reverse complement strand
GATCACATCTGCTGACTGCAGTCGATTTGACACCTCCCTACTACGATGTGAACGGCGACGGTTTCATAAGTCCTCTCGACGTTCTTGTTGTCATTAACTTCTTGAACTTGCGCCACAACGGCGAAGGTGAGGGCAATCTCCAGAATGTACTCGCACGCTCGCCGTCGCTCTCGACTTCAATCATCACTCCAAACACTCTTGACCGAAGCGTTGCACGAACGATCGACCAACTTTATGCGGATGACGGCTCGTTGATATCATTGGTTTCCGAACCGATAGAATCACGCCGTTTGCGAAAAATATTGTCTCGCAAGGGATGGTAGTTGTGTTGGTTCTTCAGTAGTTTCTTGTTTAAGAGAAGGCTCCGACTTTAGCCGGACTCGCAACACGCTTTCGATGGTGACCAGTTTCTGCGACAGGCTCGTCAAGTATTCAACCATCAAGGATTCGGAGCGAGCGATTGCAGGTAGTCGAGCAACGAAGCCAATTCGAACAGGCTATAGTCGTTCAATACGCCGGTCGGCATCGACGAAATGGTCGACGTTTTTCGTTCTGATATGTCTGTCTTCATGATCAGATGTTCTTTTCCTTGTTGGTCTCGTAACGTGACACGATCGTTTTGCTCATTGGTTATAAAACCACTTAAAGTCACATCGTCGGTCGTCAGTATCAAATTGGTAATAAACCCTTGTGCAATCGTCTTGCTCGGTTCCAAAACCGCCACCGCAAGCTCTGGACGCTGATAGGTCTTGGCAATGTTGCCTAGATAAGGACCCTTCTGCACCTCGTCTTGGCGAACCGTATGGCACATCGCACAATTTGCTTTTGCAAAGACTCGCATCCCCAAGGCTAAATCTCCTTTGGTTTCCACCGCTAGCTTAACAGACTCTTCTGCGGATAGCGTTCCGATCTTTGGCGAGGTATCTGCGGGCCGCCGTTTTAACCTGAGTCGCTCGGACGCTTGCTTGGCAGCTCTTGCAATATCTGCGTCAGGATCATCCAAGGCGGTCAAGATCTCATCGTCTAGCCAATGATCGTCGGAGCGCGCTGCGGCTTCTATCAAGCGCTTGCGCCGCGAAGGATCTTTCCAGCCCTCTGCAATCGATTTCCTGGCCATCGCGACCGATTCCGGGCTGCCGTTGTTCCGACCGGCGACGGCCAGCAACGCGGCGTCGATCCATCGGTTCCCATCGCTGGGCGAGGAAGGATTGGCGGCCCACTCGCCGATCACCATATCCAACGCAGGAGAAGCGCGAAAGGCCTTTAGGGCTCGGCTCTTTTGGTCGTTTTCTCCCTGGCGACTATCCAGCTTTTCCAACGCGGTCAACATCGCCTGCGCGGATGTCGCGGAGGGTGACTTGGACAACGACACGATGGCACTGGACAATGTCGAAGCCGTGCTTTCCTTGTGATTGACGGCTCGCAAGAGAATCTCCAGCCCAGACGACGAAGTCTCGGACGACTTAGCTAGTTGTTCAACAGCGATTGGCAACAAGCGGTCGTCGGTCATGGCTAGGGTAAGAATTCGCTCTAATTCGGTATCCGTCTCCAAGCGATTGCGTTGCATTGAGGCAATCAGGTAGCCGGCCTCTTCTGGAGTTGCTTTGTGCAAAACCTTTTTCAACATATCGCGAATGGCTTGCGACCCGCTCCACTCGGTCGGCTGATAATAGGGACCGCGCGTATCGGGACGGGTCCCCCACGAATCACCTTTCCAATCCCCTTCAACAAAATGCAATCGGCAGAGGGCCGCAATCAGCTCTCGCCTTCGCTCCGGTGCAACGGATTGTTCCAGATTCGATCCGATGGACGCTACGGTTTTGGCGTCGTGCATCATCGCCATGGCTTGCAGCAAAGGTCGGAATGACTTCGATGATTCTTTCGTGGCAGCCAAAGCCCGGCAACATACGTCGATCGATCGGTTTTTTGCCAACGACCGAATGGCTGTATGAACGACCAACGCATCGTCATGCCCGAGCGCGGCGAGCCGCTGTTCGTCCGTTACGGTGGTTTGCAATGTGTCGAGCAAATTGCGGTCAGCCGGCCTTCTGGCGATCGATTGATTGAGCCACTTCGAGGCAAGGGCATTTCCGGCATCGCCTCGGTGAGTCAGCTCGCTCATGGCCGCCATGCGGCGACGGTAGCTCGGTGACTCAAGTTCGCTCGCCAATTTTTCCGTGGTCGCGCGGGCATGATCGAGCATCGGAGTCGGAATGAAACCCTTGGGCTTGATACAAACAATGTATCCCACATTCGGTCCAGCCCAGTCAAACGTTGCACCTCGCCACGATGCGCAGTAAATACGGCTATCGCCATCGACATCCGCATCGGTCGGTCGTGTCATACGAACCAACGGCTCCGGTTTCTTGGTCTCGGAAAACGTCGCGCCTCGCGATCCGACATGATGGCGATAGATTGCTCCGGTCCCCCAGTCGGCAGTGAACGGAGCGTTGTTCCAATCACCCATCCCAGGCTCGTCGATATAGACAGCGCCACAACCTGAACCACCACCGTAGTCCGCCAGGGGTTGAACACATTCATCGCCGAAATTTTTGTACAAGCGCGGATAGCCGTGGTCGTCCGATCCAGTGAAATGATGCAACCGGACATCCCATCCACCGCCGTCGTTGGTGTTGTCACGAGCGAACATATCCATTTGCGGACTGATAGCCACTTCCAATATGTTTCGTGTGCCGGTCGAGTAGAGCTCTAGTCCTGAGCCGTCCGTACGAACACGAATGACGCCACCACCTCGATGCGTGAGCACTCGTCCATCGGTCCCCTGCGCGTCGATAAAGCCAAAGTCACCTCCGGCGATGTAAAGCCATCCATCGGGACCCATACTGATCCCATTGGTGGTGTGATCGGCTGGTCGTTTGTCGTAGCCGAAGGCAAGGTTTTTCACGAGGGTTTTTTGTTCCTCGGCAACACCGTCTCCATCGCGATCGATAAACGCGCTCAAATGGGGTGGATGCATCACATAGAGCCGATCCCTATCCCAAACGAGTCCTCTCGGAGCATCGATCTCGCAAAAGACCTTGGTTTCATCAGCGCGTCCGTCGCCATCGGAGTCCTTTAATCGAATCACGCGGCCACGCATCGCATTTCGTCCCAAGGATCCGTTGCCATCCGAACTGACGTAGAGAGTCCCGTCCACCGAAGCAGCCACAAAAACCGGGTAGTTCACGGCGGGCGGAGCTGCGAACACGGTCGCCTCAAAGCCTTCCGCGACCTTAACATCTTTGAGGATCTCAGCCTCTTGTTCTGGACTCAGGCGTTCGATTCGAGGGACTGTATTGCCACTCTTGGAGTACGGATCCGATCCCAAGGATTCAAATTCTTTTTTCTTTGGATCGGCAGGCCATAGCTTAACGATGTTGTCCCCACGCACTCGAATTTCGCGGATACTGCACCAGCCGCCAGAAGCCCCTACGCCTGTGATCCGAACAAACTTGGCGGCCTTCGAAACCATCGCAATGTCGGTCGACTGGGCATTCGTGTTTTTGGATTGATCGACCAGCGTTTCGAACGACTTGCCGTCCATCGAGCCTTCGACGCGAAATCGGTACGGCTGGTTCGGAGACTCCCAATCGATGGAGATGTTTTCAAGCGACTTGGGCTCTTCGAATTCCAATTGGAACCACTGCGGAAAGCTGGGGCCATCGGCGCACCAACGCGTCTGCAAATTGCCATCGATGGCTTGGTAGTTCCAATTCCCCGACTGTGTGCTCGATGCAGTAACCTTAACCAACGTGGCATCCTTGGGAGCTTTCTCAAGATTGGAAGCACTCGGTGCAGAAAATTTACTCTTGTCGATAAAGATGGTTTTTTGGTCACCCTGATAGGGTTTCAAGTGTTCATCGTTCAGTTGATTGCATGCCCATAATAGGCCTCGCGTAACCATCTCTAAGTAGCGAGTGTCAGCGACCGTTTCGGTATTGTGGCCGATCGTCGTGCTGAAGCTGCGAACTCCTTGGTATTCGTTGGTCCACGCGACGACCGCGTCTTCAATTTTCTCTACTCCATTTTTGCGAACCGTCTGCTTGCCTCGAGCCAATGGGTGCGCACCCAAGAGTTTGACATTGTTGTAGAGTTCCTCGTTGATGGTTGTCCAATTCGAAAGCGTTTTCGTGATCGGATGATTGGTATCCACAAACGCAATGTCAATTGGCTCTTGCGGACCATGTCCCGTGGATTGCAGTCCGAGATGTTTAAACCACGCATCCGTCCCCAGTCGAAAGCTGTGCATCGCGCAGTGAAGATGGACGGCGGGAATCTTCTGGTGCACTTGGAGGATGCGATTGATCAACACCGGGTCTTTGATATCCGCAGCACACTCGTCATGGATGATGACATCGTATTCTTCGGCCCAATTCAATGTCGAATAGAGTGGTAAGATGGGAGAAGTTGTCGAATTGTCGGTCCAATACACGTCTACGCGAACATTGGCACGCGCCTGGATTCCTTTGCAAAGAGCTTCTTGTTGCTTGGCATAGTCGTGGCAACATCCTCCGGCGATAAGCAAGGCACGGATTGGTTTCGAGTCGGAAGATTGCTGTGCCCAAGCGACCACGCTTGGGTGAAAAAGCAAGGTCAAGCAAAAAAGGAAGAATCGGAGAGCAGCTGGAATGGTCGTCATGTGTGGCAGATCGAAAGGCAAGAATCGGTAGAACAGTTGTCCCAACGTTGTCCCAACTGTTTTTGGTTTTAGTTATCGGACGTCGAGTCGTCGGGAACCGGAGAGGGTTGCTATTGTACTTCACCGTCGAGCTACTGGTATTCAGAGCGATTGACAAAATCTGCAACCAAGCTTTCCGGAGAGTTTTGCGACAAGACTGAAGACAAACGACTCGGAGAGTCGTGCAACAAACAGAAGACATCTGAAGACATACGACTCGGAGAGTCGTGCAACGAAACTGAAACCAACGACTCGGAGAGTCGTGCAACATTGGCGAAACCAATCGGTTCGGCGAGTTATGCAACCTTCATCTTGAGGTACGTGTTGCAGTACTCTGCCAGGGCGTCCGTTAGGACTTCCGCCGTTTGTGCGCGACGGCTTGGCACTCGGAATTCTGCGCCAAATTCCAATTGCACGGCATCGATGGGTTGGGATTTGTGACTGCCGTACGTCTGGGTGATATAGCCACCAGTAAATCCCAGTTGTTCTTTAGTGTCCGGGAGACTCGGATGGACCTTCCAGCCGCGAGCATGAAACAGTCCGAATAAGCTTGTGGGTCCATGGTGTGCCGCTTCGCCAAAGATCTGCCTCAATCGAGAAACCGAAAGCCCATCCTTGGTGCCTCTAAAAACCGTATCTCGTTGCGTCCCTTGTCCATGGATGTCGATGATGATGCCTGCACGGAATCGCTCAGCCATTTGTTGAACGAAGGTGCGAAGCGCATGATGATAACAATCGTAGATCGGCTGTACGCTCGGATCATCATAAGCGATTTCAGCTGGTCGATTCGGATCCAGGAATCGGCGATGCACCCGCGAAATCACAAAGTAGGGACGCTTTCCAAACCGCTGCTCAATCGAATCGGATACCGCCCGAGTTAACTCTTCGGTTCCATTGTCACGTCCGGAAAGGAAACCCGTTGCCCCCGTCTCAAGCCCGAGGCCAGACCTTGCGAGAATACCTGGCAAATCCAGGTTGCCACCATGTGGCGCCGAAAGAAGGATCGGAAGGTCTCCCGCTTGCTCGTCAACCCATGAGATAGCATCGATGGATCGGACGGGCTTTTTTTCTGCGAGTGACATGGGCGTTGAGTTGAATAGATACCAAACCGAACGTCCACGCAACCCAAAAGTGACGCATTAGTGCTTGTACTAATGCGATATGAAATTCATGCAACAGCACAGCATAAGAAAAGTGTATTTTCGTTGAACCACAGGCCAAGAATTGTGTCTGGACATCGTCCGCGTTTTTATTCAATATAGAGGTGACATGGATGGGACCGAGCATGACTAACTTAATTTTGGACTTCCTTTGAACACGCGTTCTTCACCGACGGAACGAACTTTCGCCGCCATATTCTTTTCGGGTGCAACCTATTTCTTGCACTTTTTCGCACTGGGGTTCAGTTCGTTCCCACTGCAAACACATTTGCGCAACGCGTTGACTCCGCCGACGGCGAGTTTAATTGCGAGCATTGTTCCGTTGGCTGCATGCTTGACGTATTTCATGTTCCGGTTTGCGCAGGAACAAGGCTGGATGCGTTCACCTCGCTTTGTATTGTTTGTTGCTGCGGTTGGGACAGGGCTGATGCAGTTGTTGCTCGGTTGGCGGATGCAGCATGCCGAAAGCAACCATTTCGTTGTCGGTCCGTTCGTAGATATCGCATTGTGCATGATGTTGTTAGGCTGCGTTCAGTCGAGCGTCATGACGTTGCTAAATCACATCGGGGTTTCGACGATGGGGGACTACGCCTACACCGTCCGTGCAGCCGGCTCTGCAGGATATATGGCGGCACTCCTATTGATGGGGGCCTTTAGCCAGAGCGACGCGCAAGTGGCAGAGTACCATTTGTTTCTCGGCGCTTGCGTGAGTGTTCTCCATGCCTCGATAGCCTTCGTGGCTTGGCGATTTTCTCCCGTCGAACACGCATTTCACGACGTTTCGGTAAAGTGCCCGTCCGAGAGCCATGCATTCGAAAATACCGCAGGCAGTCGCCCCGTGCGAAAGATGGATCGGGAATGGGCTGGTCTGTTAGTGTTGGTTTGGATGGTCGCTATCTGTGAAATGTCGTATGGCTTATACGCACATGAATTCCTAACGCAGACGTATGGCAGCTACGGTTACTTTGTGTTCGCGTTAGCCGTGGCCGTCGAGATCAGCATCTTGATCGCAATGCCTTTTTTTCCGAAATGGAAGCGCAAGCTTTTGTTCGTCGGCCCTTTGGGATGGATCCTGCTCTTTTCGGGTTGTTTGTTGTCAACCCAGGGAATGCCCGCATTCGGATTGTTTGGATTGGCACTTGCACTTAATTGTCCCTTTCAAATTTCCGCCAACGAACATGCCCATCGAATGAATTCGAGCGTGATGGGGATCGCGTCGATGACATTGGCTCAATCGTTGGGTTACATGACCGCAACGCTCACGGCGTCGGTAGCCTCGCGGTTTGGAACCGGTCCTGGGATTTTGTGGCTAACCGTGCTGCCTTTGGCGATGCTAGCTTTGGTGCTCGCCATTCGAAAACTCGCCCGACAGAACGCGTCGCTCAATGTCGACGATCTTGGCGAGTCGAGCAGCGTGCCGCGGAGCGGGAGTGTATCTGGCACCCAGGAAAGCTCGAACGACTTCGAAGGCGAGTTCGGGCCCGATCACACGCGCGCCGATGCACAGGATGTTCATGTCGTCATGCTCGACTCCCTGCCGAGCGGAGTACGTGTCGTGGCAGAGGCTGGCGCGAATTCCAGGGAACTTGTTCGCAGCCACGCTCACGCCAACTCCTGAACCGCACACCAAAATCCCCCGGTCCACTTCCTTGGCCAAGATTTTTTTGGCAACCATTTCCGCGAAGTCAGGAAAATCGCATGCGTCCGCAGTATGGGTTCCACAATCGGTGACATGGATCGATTGGGCAAGCACGAGTCGATAGACCTCGTTTTTCATGAGAAACCCAGCGTGATCGCCGCCGATTGCGTAACGAAGCGGATGTTTGGCGGTTTGCGTCATTTGGAGAAATTGAGTTAGGGAAACAAAGGATAAGTGATTTTGAACCGCATCGGGAAAACGACCTACCGGAATTCAATCCACCGAAGACCAGCGACGCTCGATAGTACCACCATTCTTCAGACGCTGTTGCCGTCGAGCCGATTCGTTGTTAAACTTCGTGGCCCAAGGTTGCTTGAGTTATGCATAGTGTTTGCGAAGTTGCGGCACGCTCGGTCAATCGATTTCTCTTATTTTCACGCTGCGTCGAGAGTCGGTTCCCAACTTTATCGCCTAGAAGGAAACACGTAAATCGATCTTTAAGTCGGTTCCAAAATCTTTCTTTGCGTCAAGTCCTATTCTTACGCTGCATCCCAAGGACTTTTACGCATGGTTAACCGCACCCTCATTCGATCCCTCGAGGACGATATTCTGGAGCAGGAACTTGAGCTGATGTTCGGCGATACAGCCGAATCATTGGTGCTCGATTCGCTCGAAGACGCCAACAAGCAATTTGACGTCAATCAAATCGTTGAAGGCAAAATCGTCGAAATCAACGAAGAATTTGTAGTCGTTGACGTCGGGTTCAAGAGTGAAGGAGCGATCCACAAGAATGAGTGGGACGAGAACGAGCCACCACCTCAAATTGGCCAAATCGTCAAAGTCCTGATCGAAGAAGTCGAAGATCAGCATGGTGCCCCGGAAGACGTCCGGGCCATGATCAGTCTAAGCAAGCGAAAGGCCGAAAAGATCCTCCAGTGGGAGGAGATGATGCTCTCCGTCCAAGAGGGCCAAGTCGTCACCGGTACCGTCACACGAAAGATCAAGGGTGGCTTGCTCGTCGATATCGGAGTGCCAGTCTTTTTGCCCGCCAGCCAAGTGGACATTCGTCGACCGAACGATATCGGAGACTACATCGGCCGCGTGGTCCAATGCGAAGTGCTCAAGATCGACGAGACCAGACGCAATATCGTGGTCAGCCGCCGTTCGCTTATCGAAAAGCAACGCGAAGAGGACCGAGAACACCTCATGGCGGAACTGGAGATCGGCCAAGTCCGAAAGGGGATTGTCAAGAACATCGCCGACTTTGGTGCGTTCGTGGACCTCGGCGGTATCGATGGTTTGTTGCACATCACCGACATGAGTTGGGAACGCATCGGCCACCCAACCGAGATGGTAGCAATCGACCAAGAAATCGAAGTCAAGATCCTACAAATCGATCGCGAAAAGCAAAAGATCGCTCTCGGACTCAAGCAAAAGCAAAACAATCCGTGGACCAACATCGCCGACAAGTATCCTGTCGGAACGACGGTTCCTGGAGAAGTCGTCAATGTCATGAGCTACGGAGCGTTCGTCAAGCTAGAACCGGGTATCGAAGGCTTGGTGCACATCAGCGAGATGTCCTGGACTCGCCGGATCAACCATCCAAGCGAGATGGTTCAAATCGGCGACAAGATCGACGTCAAGATCCTCGGTGTGGACGCTCAAGGTCAACAGCTCTCGTTGGGTATCAAGCAGACACAGTCCAATCCATGGGATGTGGTTATGGAAAAGTACCCAGAGAACGCTCAGGTCTCGGGCAAGGTTCGCAACCTGACCAACTACGGTGCCTTTATCGAACTCGAGGAAGGGATCGACGGCCTGCTGCACGTTTCCGATATGTCTTGGACTCGCAAAATCAGTCATCCGAGCGAGTTGTTAACCAAAGGTCAACAAGTTCATTGCCGTGTTCTCAGCGTGGATCAATCGCGACGCCGAATTGCACTAGGACTCAAACAGCTCGATGACGATCCATGGAATACCACGATTCCAGCCAAGTACCAACCGGGCCAGTTGGTACGTGGTAAGGTGACAAAGATCACCAACTTTGGTGTGTTTGTCGGACTCGAGGATTCGCTCGAAGGGCTGCTGCACATTTCCGAACTGGCAGATCACAAGGTTGAAAACCCAGAGGATATCGTCAAGGTTGGCGATGAAATCGAGGT
>JBEBHM010001034.1:0-2546 GCA_040080875.1 Pirellula sp. | reverse complement strand
GGATGGGCGGAATGATGCGAGTTATTCCCGATCGTCCTCAAAAAATGACTGTCGCAACCGTTTGCCTAGAGCATGGCAAGGCGGACCCCAATCCTCGTATGAAATATAAAGTTGTCCGCTTATCTGAAGTCAACGACTCTCCAGTGGTCGAGGAACTCTGCAAAGCGCTCGGCACTGGCAAAGTGAATCAACACACCGCACAAGCCGCCGCGTGGCACGTCGCCAACGGCTTGACTTGGTCCGAGTTGCTTCGCAAGCCAAAGGTCATCTCGCAATACACCGGAGTCGAACTTTATTTCTCGCAATACGAAGTTCAAGCAGCGATGCGATTGACTGCGTTAGCAACCTTGGAAGCAGAAAAGAATGCGGACTACAGCGAAACGAGCGAAGCGGTCTCCGAAGTTTCCATCGGTGAAAAACTTTCTAAGTAGACACCGAATTGCTCACGACGCAAAACAACTGACCCGAAGCCTTGTAGCTTCGGGTTTTTTTATGTGTTCGTGTCGCTCCGCGACGCGACTTGAATGCTGGCTTGAATGCTGGCTTGAATGCTGACTTGAGTGCTGGAGCAGTCGCACGCCCCGTCGCGGAGCGACCTGGCTACAATGGAGAGATGATGGGTACCAATTCGATCGATCGTGCACTGGAGGATTTAGCGGCGATTCGTTCTAGCCTGGATGGGGCCGAGACGTTTCGCGGGTATCGATCAGCCACAGTTTTTGCTACGGCTGTCTTTGCATTTGTCGGATGTTATTTGCAGCACCGGTGGATAGATGCACAAGCTGCCCGATTGGACCTTTTCTTAGTCATCTGGGTGCAGGTGGCTTTGGTGTCATTGGCCGTAACCTTTGGAGAGATCGTGGTTCGTTATTGGCAATCGGGGCCCGTGTTGCGCCGCTTGACGCGCAGCGCTACGGCACCCATGATCCCTTCGTTGGTCGCCGGAGTACTGCTCACGACGGCCATCGTGCAATCGGTCCCTCAGTCCAGTTGGATGTTGCCCGGGCTGTGGTCGATCCTGTTTGGACTGGGGGTTTTTGCGAGCGCGCGCTATTTGCCATCGTCGATTCACGTGGCTGCGGTTTATTACGTGGCAGCGGGAGCGGTTTGCATCGGCCTAGGGCCAATGGGGTCTCGCATGGCACCTTGGACGATGGGGCTCACGTTTGGCGTTGGGCAGCTCATCAGTTCAGGAATACTCTATTGTTCGTTGGAGAGGAACAAGTGACCACAGGCCCAAAGAAAACAAAACATTATTCGTACGATGGATTGGAAAGGGTTTTCCATGAAAAGGCGCGCCTTGGAATTGTGACTTGTTTGGCTCGCAATCGCGATGGGTTGCTCTTTCCTGAGCTGAAATCTCTGTGCGAATTGACCGATGGCAATTTGAATCGGCATTTGCACCACCTCGAGGAAGCGGGCATCGTCGCCATCGAGAAGAGGCCCGACGGAAATCGAACGCAAACGGTATGTTGCTTGACCACCGATGGATCCAAGCGATTTAACGCATACCTAGATCATCTGCAGCAAGCTCTCGAAGAGGCCCGCGCGGCCCAGCGACGAGTTGAAAGCAAGTCGAGCAACACGAAAGCTAGCGCGACTGGTCGCAAACTTACACCTCGCCCTGAGGTAACTTGAATGAGAGTCATTCCTGCGATTTAGCGTAAAATCTTTCAATCGATCGGTGGCCGCTTCTAGAATTTGCATTCGCAAAAGGTTATCGTGCGAGTGTTTGGCGATTGGCGTCCAAGCGTTCCCCCTTTTCAAAGCAAATTCACTCGCAGGAAACCAACCGATGCGGCTCTATCAAACAATACCATGCGTAGCACTACTCTCAGCGCTCGGTGGATTGGCGATAGCTGAACCGCCAGCCGGCAGCAAACTAACCGCCTTGGACGATTACGTTGCCAAAGTTGACACAACTTATTCTTGGAAGACCGAAAAGACGGTCACCAACGGCCCCTTCAAGACGGCGGTCATCAAATTGGTTTCGCAGACATGGCGAACCGAAAAAGATGTCAATCGTCCGGTTTGGGAACACTGGCTTGTCGTAACCGTTCCTGAAAACGTCAAGACGGACAAAGCGTTTCTATTGATCGGCGGTGGCAGCCACAATAGCGGCATGCCCAACGGACCGGACGCTCTCACTTCTGCGATCGCGCAGGCCACAGGGAGCATCGTGGCTGAGCTAAAGAATGTACCCAATCAACCACTTATATTTCACAATGACGGTCAGCCAAGAACCGAGGATGATCTCATCGGGTACTCTTGGTCTCAGTTCTTGGATACGGGAGATGCTACTTGGCTTCCTCGCTTGCCGATGGTCAAGAGCGCGGTTCGAGCGATGGACTGTATCACCGAGTTTGCTGCATCCGAAGAAGGAGGAAAACGCAAGATTCAAAAGTTCGTCGTGGCTGGCGGGTCGAAGCGTGGCTGGACGACCTGGATGACGGGAGCGGCCGACAATCGAGTCGAGGCGATCGTGCCCATCGTGATCGACGTCGCCAATGCCGATGCTTCGCTGCGACATCATGCCGAAGCATATG
>JBEBHM010001033.1:0-2549 GCA_040080875.1 Pirellula sp. | reverse complement strand
TTTGCCAAGGAAGCCGAGATCGCTGCAGGTTTAGATCATATGCACATCGTTCCTGTATTCGAAGTAGGAACAACAATCGACGGCATCTTCATCGTTTCTTTATACTGTCCAGGGATGAATCTTGGGCAGTGGTTGGCTCGAAATCCGAATCGATTGAGCTACGCCCAGATCGTCGAGTTGATGATCTGCTTGGCAGAAGCGATAGCTTACTGTCACGACCGGAATATTTTGCACCGCGATCTCAAGCCAGCCAACGTTTTGTTGTTTCCAACAGAACACGGCCCCCTGCCGTTCCTGCCAAGACTCACCGATTTCGGACTGGCCAAAGTTTTGGAATCCACGCTAACCGAAACCGGCAGTAGCGTTTTGCTGGGGACGCCCCTTTATATGGCGCCCGAACAAGCGTGGTCTCGGTCGGATGAGATCGGCCCGCCGACTGATGTGTATGCTTTGGGTGCCATTTTTTATGAGTTGCTGACTGGGAGAACACCGTTCCAAGCGTCAAGCCTTGCGTCGATGCTCGACCAAATTCGCACCGAATTGCCGGTCGTACCATCGAAGCTAAATAAGGACGTTCCGAAGGCCTTGGAAACCATCTGCCTAAAATGTTTAGCCAAGGAACCCTGCGATCGCTACGCTTCGGCCCGCTTCCTACTCGATGACCTCAAGACATTCGCCAACGGCGGTTCCATTGTTGCGAGGCGATTGTCGCTGCTAAGACGATTGGCTCAATGGTGCGAACAACCGGCTCGGCTTCGCGAATCAAGTTTGGCAATCATCTTTGCCAACGTCGTCCTATTGGGAACGATGGTGTTAGTCGTGCTGATGGAAAGGCTTGAATTGATTCCGAGGTCCACACCTGACGGATTGCTGCCCCTTCTCAGTTGCAGTCTCTCCATGGGGGCCATTCACGTTCCGCTTGTGTATCTTGCTACGTTGGTTGCCAAAGGAAAAGTTTGGGCCGGGATTGTTTCACTGGTATCGGGTGTTCTCCTGACACTCACATTCGTATGCTTTTTGCTCGGTATCCTTTCCACAAGTGATTTTTATTGGAACGACATCCCAGGTTTTCGAGTTGTTTACGGTGGTTTTTGTATGCTTGCCCTAGTGCAAGTTCTGGCAAGCATCGTCGGGCTTTTAGGGATGCGTTCCGGGCGTTTCAAACGAACTAATGTACCTGTTAAGTCGGCCGAAGATTTCATCGCAATGGCTCGAAAAACGGTTCGTCCAACGATTGCCTTCGCAACCATTGGAATCTTAGCATGGGTTGCATTGACGAACATTTTGCCCACGTCTTCACCGTTTCGTCGGATGATACCGTTTTTCGGAAACGGCATTTTCGGTAATCCTGTTCGTAAGCCTCAAAGCGGTACGAGTTTCAATTCTATGCTCAATCGAGTCTACGTTACGGAAAATCCGTTTGACGGCTCGTCGCCGTTCACAATAGAGGCATGGATCAAGCCCGAGCTACCGAAAGGGACCATTGTCAATTTGCGAGGGATGATTTCAATACAATCCGACGATGGCAAAGCAGGAGTCGGACCGACGGTCGTGGTACATGTTAGCAATAACGAAATGATCTACTTCTACGATCCGAATCCGCTCACTTCAAGCGAGTGGCATCATGTGGCTGTCGTTTATCACAATGATACGATTCGGCTCTTTATTGACGGATCGGAAGCGGCGTGTGAAATCTACCTCGACGAAGGTCATGAGGCGACGACCCACCTGAGAACTTCCCCAGCCATCAAACTCAATGCATCTATTGGCAGAGAGGGATTGGTAATCGGCGGCAATTCCCCAACGGCTTCACCGAAACATCGCTATCCTTTTCACGGACAGATTCGCGAAGTTCGATTGTCAAGCGGAGTCCGATACGATTCGTCGTTCACGCCGCCTGAAGAGCTTACCGTTGATGAAACTACGATAGCCAACTATCGATTTTCGAAGAATGAATCCGCCCGTATTGACGACCGTTCTGGCAATTCCCCACCTGCAATCAAGCTGTCACTCTTTTCGCCGTGACAGGCTGGACTACTCAAAGCCCCAAAAAAGGAACAACCGGACGAGCGTTTTTGGATTTTCGTCAGATTTATTTACTTTCGCTAAAGGAATTGCTTTTCTCCGAACTTCGAGCACGCAATCGTTGCAAGTTCCTCACAAAACACTAGGCTCTGTTCCTATACTGGTGACTACGCTCGCTAGGTGCGTGATATCAGGATTGCAATTTCATAACCCGAAGTGTGAGCGAGGGACACGTATACAAACCCGAAGCGAGCGAGGGACCCGCACACAAACCCGACGACACACAACGAAAGAGCATCACTTGATTGCGCTGCGCCCAACCGGTTTTGCGGAGCAAAACCGCCACATGTTGCGCCGTAGTATTAGTTAGGCCTTTGTAAGCATCTATGGACGCGCGACATTACTCCATGAAATCTGGCGAACTGGATACTTTGCTTGTGGCTGCTCGCAACGGAGATGCCAACGCCATGGGTATTGTGTTCGAACATTTTCGACCGTTCTTGTTGCAGATTGCTAACGAAGAA
>JBEBHM010000303.1:0-9669 GCA_040080875.1 Pirellula sp. | reverse complement strand
TTTCAACGCTTTCCTGATTTGCTCAGTAACCCGGAAGGGGCCATCGATCTGCTGTTTGCAGAATTCTTGCTCCGGGAAAAATCCGATCCTACGATTTCTATCGACGTTTACGCCGACCGATTCCCTCAGTTCGCGGGCGAATTTCGACGACAGATTGCATTTCATCGAACGGTGGGGGTCGAACTTCTCGACGAGGAGGCTTTGGCGACGGACTGTTCCGATCACGGCCCTTGTCGTGGCTTCCCAATAGACGAAGTGCCAGGCTATAAGATTTTGCACGAATTGGGGCGCGGTGGTTTAGGGGTAGTGTACCTGGCACGCGACACGCAATTGAATCGCAACGTAGCACTCAAGATGCTATTGGCCGGTAAATTCGCCTCCGAAAACTTGTTGAAGCGGTTGTTGGTTGAAGCCGAAGCGACCGCGCGAATGCAGCATCCCAACATCGTTCAGATCTATGAAGTTGGCCAGCATGATGGGTGCCCATTTCTGGCGCTTGAATACATCGAAGGTGGGACATTGGCGAAATGGATGGAGAGTCGTCCACAACCTCCCATGGATGCCGCCAAGATTATTCACGATATCGCGGCCGCCATTCAATTCGCTCACGAAAAAGGGGTCGTTCATCGCGACTTGAAGCCTGGCAATCTGTTGATTCAAGCCTGGCCGCAAGCATCACATAATGACGGTTTTCAGCAGCCGATCAAAAGCGTCTCACGCATGTCCATCCGTGAATTGCAAGTCAAAGTCGCTGATTTTGGTCTTGCCAAGTTCGTTGAACAAGATGCCGCTGCAAGCCGATTTCCAACGACCAAGACCGGCGACCTGATGGGGACTGCGGCCTACATGTCGCCCGAACAGGCCCATGGTGAATCATCCCAGTCGACCGTTTCAACGGACATCTACTCGTTGGGTGCAATTCTATACGAGCTACTCACCGGTAGACCACCCTTTGTTGGCGTCCAACCGTTGGAGGTACTCAGTCAAGTGATTGCTGACGAACCGATTCGACCATCGCAACTTGTGCGGCATATTCCAAGAGATTTGCAAACTATCTGTCTCAAGTGTTTGGAAAAGAGCCCTGCGCGGCGGTATAGGTCCGCGGTCGCCCTGGCCGAGGATCTGCAACGATTCCTGTCGAACCAGCCAATTGTCGCGCGACATACGATGATGATTGAGCGTGGTTGGCGCTGGTGTCGGCGGAATCCAGTTAAAACGACGATGGCGGCATCGGTTGCCTCTTTGCTACTGATGGTGGCTATGCTAAGTAGCGCTTACTCGATCATGCTCGGAAACCAACTGCGCATCACTACCCGATCGGAGATGGTACAAAAGGCGCTAACGACGGAAGCTCTCGATCAACTATGGGAAGCCAGTCTATCGCAGGCCGATGCACTGCGAACAAGTCGCCAAGTCGGTCAGCGTTTTGAGAGCCTGAAAGCCATTGATCGCGCGCGAGCTCTGGGCGATTCGATTCAATTTGAACCCAGCCAGATCGATCGCATGCGAAACTCGATGATTGCCTGTTTGGCATTGCCTGACATGCGCATCGGCCCACCACGGAGAATGTTTTGGCCTGATTCAATACTTCAAATGAGTTTTGATGACGCGTGCTCGATTTGCGCCTACCTGCTTGAATCGAAAGTGGTGGTCGTCCTGCGCATAGAAGACGAAGTGGAAATCGCCCGATTCGAGAATGTACAACCGGAATCGAAGTTGTTGTTCAGTCCCGACGGATCCAAGCTGGCGATCTTTCATGATCAATGTCGCGTTTACCGGTTGGCCGATTCGCCACCGACTCTTTTGTACGAGTCCACTAGCAGTGGACCTTGGGCGTTTACCAGCCAGGGCAATCAATTGATTGGCACAGACGGCGATGGACTGTTAAAGCTAGTGGACTTGCAGAAATCACTGTTGACTAAGACTTTAGGCAGCTTTCGCGAGCAAAAACAAATTGCTGCTTCCCCGGACGCGCGGCGAGTTGCGATGTGGATCGACAGGTCGATTCAGGTCGTGGACTTGGAATCGGGCCGAATGATGCTTCGAGTAGCTGCGCACCACGAGTCTGAGTGGCAAGCGTTTGCCTGGCATTCTAATTCCAAGTACTTGGCGATCGATGACTCTTATCCTGAAGGGATCGTATTGTGGGATATCATCAACGCCGAGCGTATAAAGCGTTTCCCGCTCGACAATAGCGGGCGACGGGCATTTTGTTTTGACGCGGCTGGAGGTCGGCTGCTAGTCTACAACGATTGGAGTAAAGATTGCAGGTTGTGGGATGTGTATAGTGGTGAGCCGGAGTTTTCACGGAGAGGCCCTCGCTTATTGTCGCTCGTGGCCGACAGAAATGATGGCTTCCGTCTTTTACAATCGGTTGACAGTCAATCCTATTCACGTGTGGCCATTTCCTGCCCCAGTTTTTTGCAAACCTTGCCAACGATGCGCATAGATTCGGCCGGGCCTGGAGCGGTTGATTTGACGTACAGTTACGATGGTAGATTTATCGTGTATTATGGTCGCGGCGAGATCGAACTTTTTGACGCGACTACGTTGACCAGTTTGGTGCAAGCTGTAACACCAAACTGTCATCTTCGTTTCAAACCCGATGGATCGCTGCTGACGCTCAACAATTTTGGACTTAACAGTCGTGGGCAAACACATCGTGGCCTCAACCATTGGAAACTAACGGAGTCGAGCGATAGCCATGCAACGGGCGAGATTAGTTTTGGTCCACCCGAAGCGATCTTCGCTACTTCTGATGAACTGGCGAACACTATCTTCGAAACTAGTCGCGATGGAAAGTTGATTGCAGGATGTCTCAAGGATGGAGTTTTGATGTGGCGGCCAGACGATGCCAGCACAGTTCGAATTCAAACAACTCACCGCGATGTACGGCGTATGTCGATTAGCCCTGATGGGAAACGCATCGCAACTGCGGGTTGGAATAGCGGCAATATCTGCGTATGGGACACCGAAACTGGTCAGTTGCAACTTACCATTCCTGATCCAGGTCCTTGTACGGTTACGTTCAGCCCGGACGGTAGGCTGCTGGCTAAAAACGCGGGAGACATAACCGTTTTCGAAACAAAGAGCTGGACGCAGCTCTTTAAGTTGAATCTGCATGGAACGCCAGGTAGCGGTGTAAGCATTTGCTTTTCACCCGACAGCACGACTTTGGCCGCTTCGGATTCATTCGGTCACATCCATCTGGGCGATGCTAGGGACGGGCGCGAGTTCCTGCTCCTCACCGGCCAGACGGAAAAGCAGATTACCAGCTTGCATTTCAGTCCCGACGGAAGACAATTGGCGGCGATATCTGCCTTCGCGGCCCACGTCTGGAAGCTCGATGCCATTCGAGCGGAACTGGAATCTCGCAACTTAGGCTGGCAGACAGGGGCGGGGACGGAGGCGTTGGGCAAAGCCAAGTCGGATTCTAGTTCTTCTGCAAAGTTGCCGCATCCCAGATTGACCAGCGCCACCTTCGTTTTCGATCGACGATTCAAGCAGTTGGAAGCCGCAGTACATGTCCAGCGAGCTGTCGTTGCGGCCGAGCAATCTGATTTTGCTACTTCACAAGCGGAAATCGCACGCGCCGTGGAATTGGAACCGGAAGAACCGTACGCCTGCAGGGATCTCGCCTGGTTGTTGGTCACGGGGCCGGCCTCGCTGCGAGACGCGGTGAAGGCTATCGAATTGGCTCGGTCTGCTATGCAAAACATTGAACCATCCCAACGCGGCCACTTCGCCGTTGCATTGGGCGTCGCCCTATATCGTGCCGAAAAGTTTGAACAGGCAAATGAAGCGTTGAAAGTCAGTTTGGCCAGCTCAACTCCCGAAACACAACTTTGCGCGCTCTACTTTCTATCGATGTGCAATTCGCATCTGGGCGACCATACCGCCGCGCATGATTTTTTCGTTCGCGCTGAAAGCCTCAGGGATGGAATTCGATCGGAACTGCCATTCGACCTGCAAATGAAGTTGAATGGATTTTCCAAAGAGGCCAAGTTGCTCCTGAAATAACCAACCTCTCGGCTTCTCGCAACATAGACTCTTGCGATTGCGACTCCAAATGCGCTCATCGTCATCAATCAAGCTGCCAGACTTTTCAAGGATGAATGCTGGCTACCGCTACTTGCAGTAAAGAACTTTAGCAGTTGAGAATTCGAGATGTCGAAGATTTTTGCGAACGCATTCATCCTGGCCATTTTTTTTGGCGTGTTTTTTCAAACGGCACTGGCAACACTTGCTTTTGGGCAGGGTGCGAATAACCGCGAGAACGGTAAGTGGTCTCCAACTCAAATGGAAGCCATCAAAGGCGAGCTGCCGACGTTGTTTGTTGCAAGCGACTCGACAGCGGCCACCGGAGGTCCGACGACGCGTGGTTGGGGGGCGGTGCTCATCGATTATTTCGATACCGAGCGGATCAATGTGATCAATCGAGCGATCGTGAATGCCGAGACATTGATCGCTGGTATGAGGGCGCTGGACAGCTTAAAGTTAAATCGATTGATGAGCGAGCGGGGTCTTGCCATCAAACCAATTGAACGGCAGGCGCACTGGGGCACGTTTAATCCGAGTACACCGAAAAGCCCGAATGGACCAAACAGTCCGAAACGCGAGCAGGTGCAGCCGCCGGCAAGTGGCGAATCAACGCCGCCGCCGCCGCGCCCCGACGCGCCCGACTACGGGGTCGATCGCAAGGGTCGTCGGCTCAGGTATCCGCCGGGTGTTGAGCCCGGCATGCAGCATCGGAATTACAACGCGGCATTGCCAACTCTATGGTTGATTGGCGACTCCACTGTTAAGGAGGGGAGAGACAATGGGCTCAACGGAGGTCGATGGGGATGGGGACGCGAGATAGAACGCTACTTTGACATGGCGCGCATCAACGTCGAGAACCAGGCGCTGGGTGGCACGTCCAGTCGCAGCTTTATCACGGACGGATGGTGGGAGAGTGTAGCAGAGATGATCAAGCCGGGTGACTTTGTCATGATCCAGTTTGGTCACAACGATGGCGGTATCAACTCGGGCACTGCTCGCATTCAAGCGCGCGGCACGCTCCCAGGGGCTGGAGATGAGACGCAGGAGATGGCAGCAACCGGGGGCAATTCGGAAATGGTACACACCTATGGTTGGTACCTGAGGAAATACATCGCGGACATTCGAGCTGCGGGCGCGACGCCGATCGTATGCTCACTGATCCCTCGCAATAGTTGGCAGGACGGAACGATGGTGCGCGGTCGCAAGGACGGATACGTCGGTTGGGCACGTGAAGCGGCTCAGCAAAGCAACGCCTTTTTCATTGACTTGAACAACATCATCTGTGAAACGATGGACCCGCTCGGCAAGGACTTCGCTGTCGGAGCTCTCTTCCGCCCGGACGACCACACTCATACGACGTTGTTGGGCGCTCAATTGAATGCCCAATGCGTTGTGGCTGGAATCAAATCACTTAAGGACACTCTAACATTGAATAAGTTCCTTGCTCCGACCGCCGAGCCTGTCGAGACAGCCTCGGCCGAAAACGTGTTGGCAGGGACGGTCACTAGGTAGTAATCAAATCTATTGCGACCAGCACTTGACTTGCGACCGTGACTTGCATTGTATGGTGATACGCAAAGCGCGTCGCACTCCCCTGACCTTGTGTCAGGGGAAGCAAGACTGAATAGCTAGATCGATCCCGCCCATGTCCGGCTTGTTGTTTTAATACAAAGCTCACCTTCGACCTTGAGTCGATGGAAGTGTGACTCAGCAGGCTACGAATATCGATGAGCCATTCAATCACGCTACCACCGAGCGAGCTGCGGTGGTGAGTCGAAGCGTTGGTGGTTTGTTTGATGCTAGCCTGTCAGTCAGCGCTCCACCTAGCAAGCTACGGCGGAGGCGTAAGGATTCACGGACAAAGAAACATCC
Organism: Pirellula sp.; assembly: GCA_040080875.1. Taxonomy (GTDB): domain Bacteria; phylum Planctomycetota; class Planctomycetia; order Pirellulales; family Pirellulaceae; genus JBKCUI01. The sequence continues at coordinate 3,756 of JBEBHM010000303.1, read as the reverse complement.
GGGCTTTCGAGCCAATGGCCTACTAACCCGGAAGTTTCGCTCGATCATTTGGCCAATGGTATCCCATCGACGCAGGATAACAGCACAAATTGGAAATTGCGGGCGAACTGAAAAAACTGAAGAAATGTGAAAGGTTTGGCTAGACGCAGGATACCTGAAGAAACACCCCTCGGTTCATTAGGTATCGGCTATGAAAAAAAACATCCAAGATCGGCTTTTTCGTGAAAAATCAAGGCTCAGGACACGGTTCGTAGGCTTGATCGAGAAACTCGAAGAACGCCTTCCGCTCACCGGGCCCTATATCAATTCTTCGCTGACTGCAGAGCAGGCAAACACGCTCTTCGCGGGCTCACGGGGGCTTTCGGGACTTGGAGATCGAATCGACCAGTCAGGGCAACACGCGGAACCGCTGGGTCCCTTCAAAAACCGTGACGGCACTGCCGTTACTCCGGGCCTCCTCGGTCCATATGGCCGGACACTTCGCGAAGACATCGAAAACCCAATCGATGAATACTTTGATTCTACGCCCAGCGATCAGCGGACGACGGACTCTCTGATCGCTCACTTGGGCACGAATCCAGCCTTCCTATCCATCGAGGGTGGTTTGGTGGATGGGGCGATCGATGAGTTGGTCTTTGATATTCACGTCCAACGTGAATACGAGCTCACCCTTCTCGACCTCGAATTCGACACTGAGGAATTCCCGGGTCCCTTCTTTACCAAGAACGGAATCGAAGTGAACCTGACCGCTGTCGTCGATGTTCAATACGTCTTCGGTGTCACGCTCGATCCCTCGCTCAATATCGAACAAGCTTTTTTCCTACGCGACTATTCTTTTTCAAGTTCCGTCCGAGCTGATACGGTTTTCCATCCCTTCACGGTCAACCTCGGAATCCTTGAGGTGAGTGTGCCGGATGTGGTGCTCGCAGCCAGTCTCGATCTCGAAGCGAGCCAGCCTACCACGGCTCAATCAGTCCGATTGACAGAAATCAACACGCTCGAGGTCACGGAGCTTTTCAGCACGAGCATAGGGACCAACAGCTTTAACGCCACCTTTAACATGGACGTAGGCCTCGGTCGGTGGCGGCTCGAGGGTACGACTTATCTGCAGGCTGTTGGCGAATGGCTCGGGTTTGATCCGTCAATCGCCTTTAGTCCTAACTTCGATGAAGTCTTTCTTTTCGGCAATATCACGAGCGCGGAATTGGTTGCGGGCGTAGAGAATTTTCAAGCTTGGCTCACCAGCTTCAGCAATTCGAGCGAATACAACGTCCAAATCCCGTTTTCAAAAAATGCGACCACTGGTTCTGTGTACGACGTTGGTCAAGGTATGTCGGGCTTCACGGATACTCTTCGAGATGACGATGGCAATCCAGCATTTGACAACGCACAAGACTTCCCCTATTCAGGAAACGGTATCGACTACAATCCAACGACCAACAAACTCACGTTGACGGTCGTTCGTGCGCTTCCCGAGCAACAACTGCAATCGCGAGACACGCGAGTCTCCGTTGATGATACACTCGGGCTTACGAGCGACACGGAAGCGGTCATCACCGGTTCAGGCACACTGAGCTTTGTCCTTTCCATCGATCTCAGCAGCGAAAATGTCGACTTCCTAGATCGCATTTCGGTAGAGGATCTTCGAATTCATACGATCTACGGAACCGAAGCGGTTGTTCTGACAGGTAACGCAGCCTACGGGGGACTTGGGTTGGCCTTTGCGAACGCGGTACTGACCGGGGGTTTGAATACTCAAATCGACTTCGGAGATGCAATAACTCATGCCAGTTCCTACACGCTCAGGACGCTCACCAATACGTTGGACGACATCGGTTCACTCCTGATTCGACCCATCGAATGGTTAGGCACAGTGTCGATGCGCGTACCGGAACTATCCGTGATGGGGAACTTGTTCGGTTTGGCAGCAGACGCCTTTGTGGAGGTAAGCGTCAACAACATCGCGAGTGGAGTGATCGAAACATCAACCAACGCATCCGACCTGCTCAATTTCGAAGACGTAAGCTTCGAAGGGTTGACCGACACATTAAGCGAAGCATTGTTTGGGACGCAAGCCTGGGACTCCGAAGGCGATGCGGCGGTCGCCACTTTGGGAGTCTCGCTCGATGACTTTGGTCCACTCAAACAAGACCGCATAGTCGATGCGCTGACCGAGGCGGTCGAGGAGGCAGACAATGCTGTCGGCATTGCCCGACGCATCGTCCAAGACGTACCTGATCTGATCGAAAACCTGGATGTCTCATCCGGAGCTAGCGCGGTTGAGTTCGTTTCTGACCTTGCCTACGATACAGCCAACGGCGTCTTGTCGTGGATTGTCGACGCGAGTGCCGAAGAGACTTCGTCTGTCGATGTGGGCTTGGGGTTTGATTCACTGTTCGAATACACAGGTGAAGACAACGTCTCGGACACCGAAGACCTCGTGGGCGATGAAGCCGCACTTCCTGCAACGTCGTTCTCGCGTTTATTGTTAGGCATCGAGTTTGATCCGCCTGCAGGTCGAGGAGCTCGGTCGCTACCTGGAAGCTATCTCAATTCCCAATCGCGATTGGAAAGAACACTTTACGTCAATGCAACACCGGCTACCGGTTCGCCAGTGAGAATCCAAGGTGCTGCGGGTGCGCTCGGCATGACGTTGCGAAACGGATCGGTAGTGATTGCAGGCGATCTACAAACGCCCGACCCGGCCAATCCCGCACAGTTTTTCAGCTCGATCCCTACGACAGTAGGACGAGTTCGCGTGGCTGACTTGCCGACCTACCAACCTCAACGAACGACGCTTGGACGGCTGCGAGCCGATTTTCAAGTGGTTCCCGACCATACGGGAACAGCCGAAGCGAATCGCTTGAACTTTCGAATCAACAACTTCAACAACCCAGCCAATTCGACGACCCTGGTATCAAGCCCAAACTTTCCCCAGTTGACAAAAGGGCTCGACCTACAAGTCAACTTGAACGCCCTGGCGCCGTCGCTTGAAAATTGGTTCCAGAAAGTTGGAGACAAAGTTGCCGAGGAAGTTTTGGGCAAAGCCTATCCGCTCATCGGAGACAAGCTGGAACAATTCACGAACTTCCTCGACGAGTTGCGAGAGACAATTGACACAGCACTCGATGCGTTGAGTTCCTTTTCCGTGTCTGACGTTGAAAATGCTATCGAGAATGCCCTTCGATCTCTATTTGGAAAGCCAAAGGGGGACTTTGTGCATGTCGACCTCTCGTTACCGACACAATTCAAACTTACGCTCGATATTGAGGGAGCTGCAATCAATGTTCGCAAGGTGGTGCAGACCGACCTTGGCCTACCTGCCCTCGGAGCGGATTGGCGCAGCGATTTGAGCGTGGTCGGTTCCTATGACTTTCAAGTGACGTTTGTGCTCGATGTCGTACAAGGCTTCTATGTCGAGACCAACACAGAACAGATTGGACTGGAACTCGATATCGATATGATCGGGCAAGCTACAGGCAAACTCGGGTTTTTTGAAATCATCGCAACCGCCGAAGCTCCTGCGGCTGGACAAAGTGCTTTTCATGCCGAGTATACGATCGACTTGACCGAGCCCAGTGGTGATGACAAATTGTTCCTCCGCGAAATAGGAACGGGGCCCTTGATCGACACCACCACGTCGGGGTTGAGCGGTGAGGCGGCACTGCGATTTTCGATCGAAGCGGTGGTAAATGAATGGCTCCCCTCGATCGAAACGGGGCTGCGAATCGACTGGGATTTTGATGGTATCGGTTT
>JBEBHM010001032.1:0-2559 GCA_040080875.1 Pirellula sp. | reverse complement strand
CGGCAACACTTGCGCTCGCCAGTCATCCCCTCGCAAAGACAAGGGAGGGCAACAACACGAACAAACCGCCCACATCACCAAGGCCAAAACGGATCGCCTGGAGTCGGTGCCCGATATTGATGCGTGATTCCAAAAATGTTTTTGAAGAATTGTTAACATAGGTCACCGAGTAGTTGTTGAAAGCGTAATGAGACCGTCGGATGGGTTTTCGCTCACCAAAATGGTTCGGAAAAAAAACTCCTGCGGCTTATCGTTTTGGTGGAGTTGAAGACCGAGCGAGCAGGCTTTCAGCATATCGGGTTGGTCGGTGAAATCGAACACTTCCTTTCCGTTGGCTGCCATACGCAGTCGACTGCCTTTGACCAGGATCTCGATTTGGTTCCACTGGCCTTTCTTCTCGAGCGAACTCCCGGGCCCTGGCGGCACCACACGATTGCGTCGATGAACATCCCAAATTCCCCAGTCGTGACAAAACATCAACAAGGGACCTTTAAAACCATATTTGTTTTCACCGCTATCTGTGAATTGTTCGCCCAAGGCGGCTACCGCCGAATGCATCGTCGAGTGGCTTGGGCTCATCGTTTGTTTGACTTCGAATAACAATCGAAAATCTCGATATTGTTTTTCGGTGAAGAGATAGGTGCTGCTTGAAACTTGGCCATCGTTGGCAGCACGAATCATACCGTTTGCGACGCTCCATTTGGTTTCATCGCCTCTCCAGCCAGCGAGGCTCTTTCCGTCGAAAATTGCTATCGCTGTTTCGGAATTGGAGAGCCGGGATTGGACGCTAGGTGGTTCGGAAAAATCGGTGTTGGAGTCGTCGAGACGCAACTCCTTGATCCATACATTGCGATATCGGACATCGTGCCCTTCGCATTGGAGTTTAAGCCCCCCGGGCCGGTCCGTGATGCCCTTGCCCCCATCGTTCCCACCATCCATGCCTGAGTTGGGTCCACCCCATACTTGATTGATATCGAAATTGACGTGCACCTTTTGTCCATTGAAGTACATGGTGGTACGAGCCTTTTCGCTACGTTTTCCATCTTGGAATCGAGCGGCCCGAAAAGTGATGTCGTACGCATTCCAATTGCCAAGTCCGTTATACGCAAAGTAAGGTGATTCGCTTTCGTTGATGATCGCCCCAAGTCCGTGTTTGGTTTTGTCGCCATCCATGATTTGAATCTCATGCCGATTCTGCAGATAGACGCCGCTGTTGCCTCGCGGGTTGAGGATGTTGAACTCCACGTGAAGCCTGAAGTCACGGTATTCTTTTTTAGTAATGATGTCTGCCGCTCCATACTTGCCCCCTGCGGCAGCAGGATCGTCCGTCATGATGACGGTCCCAGGGTCCACGGGATCGTCAACAACTTTCCATTTGATTGGCAGAGAGGACCCAAACCGAGGCCCTTGCCAATAAGTCCACTTGTCGTCGAGCATCTCGCGAGTGCCGTCTAAGATCACTTCCGATCCCGAAATCGGTCGGGCACCCACTCCCACGTCGGCAAATACGCGGGAACTTAATGAAAAGCAGACGGCTGCAAGCCAATATTGGATCACAGGGCGAAAACGCGGCACGGCGATTCTCCTAGAACAGAACGGGAGGGAAGTTGGCAAAAAACGAAGGAAAAACCAGTATACAGAAATCCAAGACAGATTGTTTGACCAGACGTGTCCATTAGGAATCGATCATGGTACGTGTCCGGCCCGATCATTCAGTAACGCCTTTGCCACCCGAAGGAATCGAGAGAACTCATGAACACAGTAACCATAGACGCCGCATTGGACGCCGTCGTGATGCCACCCGTTCTCAATCCGGTCAAATCGAGATTTGGACAACTGATTGAGCGGGTAATGCAGCAGTCGGACGACTTGGTGCTCGTCATTGAATACGAAGGTCAATGTGGATTGCTCACGCGACGCGTGGTAAGCCCGATACGATTTGTTGGAAACGACCGCTTTCTTGCACTGTGTCTTTCGCGAGAGGAGCCGAGGCAGTTCTACATCGATCGTTGCAAGTCCATTCGAGTAGACCTTGCCATGCGTTATGTCATGCCAGTGGAAATTCAAGAATTGAACCGTGAGTAGCAGCGGGCTAGAATTGCAAACCCATGGGGGAGTAGGGTTTCAATGGCGGGTGCGTCTGCCTCGGAGATGCGGACCTGCTTTGAGGATGAACCCAAGGACTCTCGATGCCGTAGACCTTGTTAGTGTTATGGTAAAAAAGGTTGCTAGTTCATGGAGCTCATGATGCTTCCCCCTAGGTCTGCGGCTGACTCGCAATTCTCTTTGCAAACGATGTTTTGGCTGATGATCGCCCTTGCGTTGTTGCTCGTCTATGCCAATTCCTTGGGGCGGGAAGAAGTCGGCCACGCTGTTTTTTACATGGCTGTGTCGCTGAGTGCTGGGAGGGTGATTGGATTGATAACCCAAAGATGGAACGATAGCTTGTTCTGGTCATTGATGATGACGCTTTTGGCATATTTGGCGGTAGCGGGCGGGCGGTTACCCACTGTTGCCATCGTCTACGGATGGGGAATCATTGGTGCCGTTTCCGGCGCA
>JBEBHM010000302.1:0-9699 GCA_040080875.1 Pirellula sp. | reverse complement strand
GTCTTGTGCCCGAGCGACGTGTAGAACGTGTGACCGCCATCCGGTCGAACAAAAGTCCAAGCGACCGGCTCCGCCGCGTTGCCGGTCACTTGTCCGTACCAAAGCACGTTGGTGCCCGTTTTGAGCGGGCTCACTTTGTAAAGTGAGCCTTTGCTAGTAAACAACGCCTGCGAGTCTTTGTTCGTAACGGACGTGAGCAAGTCATTCGCATAGTGGTTCGTGTAGTTTCCGCCGAGCGCGTAGGCATCGAATTCGGGCCACTGGTCCAAGCCTTCGGCTGGCTTGCCGGTTCGCAAGCAGAATGCGTGACTTGCGGTTCGAATACCGATGATGGGTTTGCCTGACAACACAAATCGTCTCACGCGTTCCAGGTCCGTCGGCGTTAACGGTCGCCGCCGGGCACTAATCAACAGCGCATCGGCCTCATCGATCGCCTCGAGTCCTGGAACTTGAGAGCGGTCTTTCGTGTCGCCGTACACAAAAGACACCTTGAGTTGCGGCTGAAGATAGTTCGCTGCAAATGCGGGAAGCGTCGTCGCGGTTTCGTACTCGTCCTCCGCCATCAGGATCGCCAGATGCCGTCGTGTGTCGTTCGCGAACCGATGCGGCGTTTGGTACTTGGGTTTGGAATTCGGAGCCAAAGCATGGAATAATTGATCGCTGCTGGTCGTCGAACAGACATAGCGTTCGATGTGATCCACGATCAGGTCGGTGCCGCTAAAGTGGCTGACGTATGGCCAACGCAGGGGGTTGTACATGGTGTCGGTCAGGTCACGAATCAACAGCACATGCTTGCCGTGTTGGGCGAGTTGTCTGAGACCAAAGGGTCTACCAAGCACGCACATGTTGGTGTGTACGCCGCAGATGATCACGTGTTGGATTTGTTTGGACTCAAGAACGTTCCAGACTTCGTTTCCGGAATCGCTCACGTAGTCCTGATCCGAATCGATTTGGATGGTGGGGATTTGTTGTCGCCAGGGGCGTTTTGGATTTCGTCCATCGGCGCCCAATGTTTGAACCCACTGCGCATGTTCCGCCAAGTCATCATCTTCGCCTCCCTCGGATTGGTCGATTGGATAGGCCGCAGATTCCTCGCTCGGGATGCGATCGCACCAGCGATTAAGGTCGTTCGGAAGGTTGGCAGCGGGGCGAACCGCTTGTGCTCGAAGCCGCGACGGGTGTTTGTCATAAAACGCCATGCAATCGCTGGGAGAGTGAATGATGGTCCCTCCGTGCATCCGTAGAGCCTTGGCCAGCGCATCGATTCTGGGTGCGATCTCGTTCACACGCCGAACCGCGTTGACGCAGTGATGCGAGTCCCAAACATCGCAGATAATCATCGCAACCTTTTTGGGGTCCCAGGTTTCGCTCGAAGCGATTCGATGGAATCGATCCGGAAACTCATGCACTGGAATTTGACGCATGGTCGAAAGCGTAAATTCGGCAGCAACCAATGAAGGTACTTTCGGTACGCAGAAGAACCAAAGCGAAGTCAAGAAAAGGGAATACAGGTAGACCCGTGCAGTTCGTTTGATGGGATGTGTCATTTGTTATGTATCCATTAGCAATGATTGATGTGTTTAGTCCAGCCGACTGTCTCGTATGGTTCGTCAAGCCTCAATATCAAGCCGCCTACAGCCTACCGCCTACAGCCTACAAAATTAATCCGTGTTCTCGGAAGTGTAGTTGGAAAGCTCCAAAAATAGTCTACCTCGCCAGAGCAAGTAAGTGAGTTTGGGATCAGCTACGTCTGGCTTTGGGAATGGTTCGAATAAGAATCGTTCGCCGTCATAGACGAAGACTCTCGATTCACTTTTATTTTGGCCGCGAGCCAAGATGGATTGGTGTTCCAGGAAAACTCCAAAAAACAATATTTCCACTTGATCGAAACGGCTCTTGACGTCGGAAAGCAACTGATGGACAGTCAGCCGCTGGGAGGGCAGGAGCGCCTCGGGGAGCAACTCGTACACATCGGGATGATCGATATCCCAACCTGCAAAGATGGCGTAAGCATCGTCAATCGAAATATTGGCTAGGTCGTCGGAAAATGTATTGCACATCGGTCCAGACAAGCCGAGGTTGCTGAAGACGGAATCTTGCATGTCGTATTCGAAGCGAAACAGAAAGCACTCTTGCGGTTGGTCGAAGCCGGGCCAATAAAGCGTGCGTTGATCGATGAGTTCCATGCGAGCGGGTGGGATTCCCATTTGCTCGTTCTGGGTCAACCAATTGGCTAAGCGAGACTCTGCGATCGCGGTGGCCGTGGTCCAGCGTTCATCGATCCTCTCGTCGATGCCAAGCTCTTCGGCATAGGCAACGGCACGCTGTCGGCAAGTAAAATCGCTGGCCAATTCCACTATCTTTTGTTCGCCATGTTTGTCCCCCAGTTTAGCGAGTGCAAAGGCTGCTTCGGTTTGGATTCGACGGTGGCTCAATCGCAAAGCTTGATTTAGTTTGCCGATGGCTTCCGGTTTGCCGATCAAGCCTAGCGTGTCGCACAACGAAACTGCTAGCGAAACCGAGTCGAATAGCATCTTCTGGATCGCCGCCACGGAATCCCCGAAACTTCTTGGGTTTTCTTCGAGCATGCCCAGCTGATTCGCTAGTCCACCAAGCAGGGTCAGCAACTTGTTGAATTCGACGGCGGCCGGATGTTGGGTTGTGGTTCTGGACCGAAAGTAATGGTTGGCAACGTCGAGAGCGGGGGACAAAACCGAAGGGTTCGAGGATTGCAATAGCTTTGGAAATACATCTTCGACGGACCAATTCTTGGATTGGACCAAGGGCGTGAGCGCCAGGGACACGTCGGCCCAGTTGGAAGGCGGGATAGTCAAAAGGTAATCTACGCCGAGTTTGACGGCAGTCGTATGTCCGCTGGCGAAAAGCACCTGGAGCAAGCTCCCCTCGACCCGCTGAAGTCCGTTTCCATGCAACTTGGAGTACAGCAAGGCGACCTGTTGAGCCAGGACTAGGTGCTGAAGTTGCCATGATTCTTCCGTCGCAGCCGCATGGTTTGCCTGCCGAAACCAGCGAATGAGGTTTTGCATAAATTGCTCAATTGTGGCGTGTTTTCTTGGTCCGCCGGCTAATTGACCGGCCAAGGTGCCGTTCATCATGAGCTGATGGGCCAACAAAATCGACCACTGCGGGTCGTCGGGATCGTCCCAATGTGCAGCGATTTTCGCCTGGTCGAGCGAAGGGTCCTCGAGCCTAGAATTCAACGCTGCCTCGGTCAGGTTGGTCCAGTCGTGGGCGGCGTACGGAAACTGGATTGGAAGGTCGGCCATGAAGCATTTCGAAAGCAAGCGAGTTTTGAACTAATCAGAAATCGATCTGTATCGTAGAATGTCGGGGCATGGAAACCAAGACACCAGAAACATTTGCAGACCTAAACCTTTCCGACATCACTTTGCGGGCGATTGAGCGTTTGGGCTATGACAAGCCGACTCCCATTCAAGCCAAGGTAATTCCTTGGGCTTTGGAGGGTTTTGACGTCATTGGACAAGCCCGAACGGGGACCGGCAAGACAGCGTCGTTTGCCATTCCCATCTTAGAACAACTCGATCCAATTCGAGTTTCACGATTGCCACAAGCCTTGGTATTAGTTCCGACCAGGGAACTGGCGGCCCAGGTGCACGGCGAATTCGTCAAGCTGGCGTACGGCTGTCCCACGGAGATTCTGGAGGTCGCGGGCGGCAAGCACATGACGAAACAGTTGAAAGCGCTTCAAGGGGGTGTCCAAGTCGTCGTTGGAACTCCGGGCCGAGTGATCGATCACATTCAACGTGGCTCGCTCAAATTAAACCAATTGTGGTGCGTCGTTTTGGACGAAGCCGATCGAATGCTCGACATCGGCTTCCGTCCCGACATCGAACGAATTTTGCGACGATGCCCCGAAAACCGCCAAACCCTCCTTTTGAGCGCAACGCTGGACGGCGAAGTCGCAGTTCTTGCCGAACGGTACTTGTTTGAACCGGTGCACGTCGATTGTTCGCAAAACACCGTGACGGTCGATACGATCGAGCAACGCTATCTCAACGTCTCGCCAGAACGTAAGTTCGATATTCTCGTCCAATTGCTCAGTCGAGAACTTCCATCGCAAACGATTATCTTTTGTCGAACCAAACTTGGGACGGCCAAGCTGCATAATCAGCTTCAAAAAACGTTGCAGTGCATTCCAGCCCTTGCCAAGATGCGTCTCGATACGATTCACGGCAATATGAACCAAAGTCAACGCGACTCGGTTTTCAAGTCGCTGCGCAATGGCGACATTCAGATCTTGGTTGCGACCGACGTAGTTGGACGTGGAATCGATGTCTCTACGGTTTCACACATCATCAATTACGATCTGCCGGACGACAGCGATGATTATGTCCACCGCGTGGGTCGAACTGGACGGATGGGGCGCGATGGAATTGCATTTTCGTTTGTGGCCAAAGGCCAAGGCGAATTGCTTACCGAAATCGAGCAACGCATCAATCGTCAACTGATTCCGGATCCATTGGCCCAGGATCTGAGCAGTCCGAGAAAGGTTGCCCAACAAGCCGTAATGGTCGAAGCGGCGCCATCGCCCAGCGAAGAATTTGGAAGCATGACGATTAAGAAGCGTCGACTCAATCCAATGCGTCGCGCCGGCAGCGATCGATCACGACGTAGACTATAGGCCCCTCAGACGCTAACTGAAAGAATCCCTCGCGAAATAAACGGAGCGCGAATAGTAATCGGAATTCGCGCTCTATTCCATTCGCGCGGTCTCTGACAGACTTGCCAATGGACGAAATGCCTGGACGGTGCCTGCAAGAACTTCGATGACCTCGAGCCGTTCGTTCTGGATACGCAGCGCTCCATTGGATTGGATTCCCAAACACAGTCCCTGAGCAATTCCCGCCGCATGCTTCACCTCGACCCACATTCGATCGAGCATACTGCGTTTGGTCCAGTTCCGATGCAACCAATCTGGATCTGACGACTGCCGTCGCTCTGCCTCGATCCAATGATGAGCGAATTGAACCATCACGTTTTCGGGGCTGGCTCGCTCCAATTCATCTGCTGAAACCCATTCGTGTAAGCTTGTTGCATTGGCCTTCAACTCGGGTGGACAGTCCACGAAGTCGACGTGGCAGTTGATTCCAACACCGATGATGGCGACAGGATTCACCGCACCCGTCACTACTTCAATGAGTATGCCACAAGTCTTCTTGCTGGCGATATAAACGTCGTTCGGCCACTTAACCAACGGACTTTCGCCGGATATTGCATCCAAGCATTCTGCCACAACATATCCCACTCGCAAGGGCAGCATGGCAGATACGGTTTGTCCAGACTCGGGTGCACCGTCTGGTTCGAAATGATGAACCATCGGGACCGCCATGGAAAACATAAGGCAACCCGATGGAGACCACCAGGAGTTGTTCCCTCGGCCAACGCCTGCAGTCTGTCGATCAGCGATCAGCAGAGCTGGCAACTCGATCGAATTCAAACGAACGGATTGAGCAAGCGATTTGTTGGTCGAGTCAATCGATTCTAACCATGCGACCGACTGAAAATACTCGAGTCCACGCAACTCGTCCAATGCAACCTGTCGCTGGAAGTAACGAGTTGGATCGTGCAATCAAAATTCCCCCAAAGTGAACCAGAGTAAAACGATTGTCCCAATCGTTCAGTAATCAATGTAAATCGATTGCCGTAATCGGCCGAAGCAATCATTCCGAAGCAATTGGGACAATTGCTCTACTCTCTACTCTCAACCCGCTCATCCCTCATCCAATAATCTCATGGATGACTCGGCCAGCGACGTCAGTCAATCGAAAGTCTCTACCGCCGAATCGATAAGTTAGTTTCTCGTGATCGATCCCCATCAGGTGCAATAGGGTAGCATGAAAATCGTGAACGTGGACTCGATCGTCGCGGGCATAATAACCATAGTCATCGGTTGCACCGTACGAGAATCCTTTTTTGACCCCGCCGCCAGCGAGCCAGTAAGTAAATGCGTGTGGGTTATGGTCTCGACCATTCTTGCCTTGTGCGGTGGGAGTCCGTCCGAATTCTGCTCCCCAGATGACAAGCGTTTCGTCGAGCAATCCGCGAGCTTTAAGATCCTTGAGCAGACCTGCGATCGGGCGATCCACTTCGGCGGCCAACTCCCCGTGCTTTTCTTTGAGAGAGTCGTGCTGGTCCCAATAGGCATGGCTAACTTGAACAAACCTAACACCGGCCTCACTCAGTCGACGAGCGAGCAAGCATTGTCGCCCGAAGTTTTCTGTGTTGGTTTTGTCGATGCCGTAAAGACGCATCGTGCTTTCCGTCTCTCCGCTGGAGTCCAGAATGCTGGGCGCCTCGGTTTGCATTCGAAAGGCAAGTTCCATCGACTCAATGCGGGCTTCAAGACTTGGATCTGAGCCGTTTCGTTCCAGCTGTTGTCGATTCCAATGTTGCGCAAGATCTAGTTGGTCCCGTACCTCTTGTGTCGACAATCCCGTGTTGGAAAGATTGCTGATGTTGGCCACCTTCATCGGAGAACGACTGCTGCCGATCCGGGTGGCTTGATGCTCGGCAGGCAAGAACGCCGCGCCAAAATTTTGAACACCACCGTGCCCGAGCGTCGGATTGATGGTGATGAAGCTGGGTAAGTTCTCGTTTTGGGATCCAAGACCATAGCTGATCCAAGCTCCCATGCTAGGCCGAACGAATGTGTCGCTTCCAGTATGCACCTTGAGCAGTGCGCCACCGTGAGCTTCGTTCGATCCGTGCATCGACTTGATGAACGTGATGTCATCGACACAACTCCCGACCTCCGGGAATAGCTCACTTACCCATGCACCGCAATCACCATATTGCTTGAAACCCCACGGGCTCGCCAGCAAATTGCCGGTCTGTGAGAATTGGACTCGAGGCTTGTCGAACGGCAACGCTTTGCCGTCGTCTCGTCCGAGGCGTGGCTTGTAGTCGAACGTGTCAACGTGCGATGGCCCGCCATGCATAAACAAAAAAATCACTCGCTTTGTTTTTGCAGGGAAATGCAAACCTTGGATTGAATTTGCGTTGGCTAATGGATCCAAAAGAGAGGCTAAGTACAATCCGCCAAATCCATTTCCAGCGTTGTACAGAAGTCGACGTCGCGAGAGCCTATTCAACATACAAAAACTCATTCGTTAACAGAAGCGAGCGACAGATTTGTATCCATTTTTCCAACGGCGAATTCAGCTCGGACAACGAGATTAGTTCGGTCGACGCTGCGCCTTCCTGATTGCTTGGGCTATTCGGTTGCGTTGCGGAACCTAATGCCAAAGGATCTTGGTTCGCGGATCGAAGAATGTATTGGGCAAGTGTTGCTAACTCGTTGGCGGTTGGCGATCTACCGAGAATGATTTTGGTTGCCATCATCAATCGCTCCTCGTCAGATTTGGATTCGGCCACAATACGCGTGGCGATGCGTTTTCCAATTTCCATCGGGAGTGGATGATTCATCAAAAAGAGGGCTTGATGAGGGACGATGGTGTTGGAACGCCTCTCGACGGAAACTCCCGGTTCCACATAGTCAAACGTTGCAAGGAAATCGTTCAGCGCGGCCCGATTTACCTCGATGAATGTCGTATGGCGAGTGTTTCCCAAACTCTGCGAACTGGGCAAGCTAGGATGGTTGGACGCGTTGATGTTTTGAGCCTCTCCGCCCATGCTAGAATCGAGAACTTCACCGATCGACAAGAGTGAATCCCGAAGCACTTCGGCTTCCATTCGTTTTTTGTTTTGTCGCCAAAGCCAACGATTGCTCGGGTCTTTGTGTTCCATTTCGGCATCGCGAGACGAACTCAATCGGTACGTGCTCGACAAAACGATTTGTCGATGCAGCCACTTGATCGACCAACCGTTTTGGATGAACGCGTCAGAGAGCCAGTCTAGCAATTCCGGATTGGTAGGTTGTTCGCCTCGAAATCCAAAATTGGAGGACGAGGGTACGATCCCAACGCCGAAGTGTCCTTGCCAGATTCGATTGACGATCACTCTTGCCGTCAACGGATTCCGCTCATCGATGATCCATTGAGCCAGCTGCAACCTGCCAGACGTTTTATCGGGGATGTCGAGCGCACCCGAGTCGAATTCTGCTCGAAGGACGCGTGGCACATTGCGACTTAACGGTGCCCCTTTGGTCTGAAGATGATTGCCGCGAACGTTGATCGCGACCAACTTGACTTCGGGTTCGTCTACGACTGCCATCGCTTTGGATGCCACAGGCTTGGCTTTATCCATCTTCTCGAAGGCGACCTTGCGTTCGGAATAGCTCGCTTTTTCCGAGTCCGTCATCGAATCAGCATACTTGTCAAATGCTGAAAAGTACTCTGACTTGGAGACAAGCTGACTGTAAAGTCGTTGCATGTCCGCCGACTCAAATTTGCCGTCTGCATTGCGAGGCGACTCTCCAAGTTGCTTCAACGCCCTCGCCAGGAGAGTTCCATAGAGCTGAATCAATTCCAATTTTGAATTGGGGGGCGACACGTCTCGCAAGCGAGTGTTCCAATCACTTGGCTTCGAATCGAAGCTTGACAGGTCTTGCCATAGCTTTTTGCTCGCTTCGCCGAACTTGTTGTCTGGCGTTTCGTACAGATTCCGCCATACATAAAAAACGTCGTTCTTGTTGTTGTCCTTTTTTTCCAGAATCGAAATCCACGGCGACAGTGAGGCAGGAATCAGATCAGGGGCGATGGTCGATTGTGCGGTTTGGCCTACTTGCCAATGCATGGCGGCTAACAACGGATGCAACTGCCCAGATACGGCACGCGATCGGAAATTGCGTTCAAGCTCAACAAACTCGTTCCTGACGATTGAGAGTTTCTGCTCATAGGCCGCAATCTTTTGCGACTCAGCAGCATTGGGGAGGATACGCTCGTTCCATTGTGAAACGAATTTCACGTGCTCCATCGTCTTAGTGCTGTGCAAGATTCCAGCCAACGAGTAGTAGTCGCTCGCGAGAATGGGATCAAATTTGTGGTCATGACATCGAGCACAGCCGAGAGTCAAACCTAACAAGGACTTGCCGATCGTATCGATCTGCTCGTCGACAAAGTCGGCGACCAATTTGGGCTTGTCCTGTTCGGCAAGCATCTTGGGGCCGATGACCAGGAATCCAGTCGCCGTGATTTGTCGTCTCGTTTCGGCTTCGTCTTGCGAGACCAAAAGATCGCCCGCAAGTTGTTCGAGCACAAAGCGATCATACGGCACATCTTGATTGAATGCATCGATGACGTAGTCGCGATACCGCCACGCCACGGGATATCGATGATTCTCGTCCGCTCCGTTGGAGTCGGCGTAACGAGCCAAGTCTAGCCAATACCGTCCCCATCGAATTCCGTATTCGGTTGAGGCGATCAACTCATCGACCGTGCGTTCAAAGCAATCGGGCGAGAGGTCCTTTTGGAATGCATCGATTGCGTCGATCGTGGGCGGAATTCCAACAAGGTCGATATAGACGCGGCGCAACCAGGTGGTTCGATCGACCTGCCCCTTCGGCAATAGCCCGTTTTCGCGATGCTTTGCCGCAATGAAGGCGTCGATCGATGTATTGCCGTACTCCCCGTCGATCTTGGGAACGATTCGTTTTTGAACTGGACGAAACGACCAAAACCTTCGGGCTTGTTCCCAATCGATCGACTCGGTCTCCTTGGGCATCCCGGATTTGTCCGTCGATGTGGCATCGTCTCTGGG
>JBEBHM010001031.1:0-2562 GCA_040080875.1 Pirellula sp. | reverse complement strand
GTCGATGTCGGTGCTGACTTCGGTTCTATCCCGATACCAACGTTGCTCCATAATGATCCTAACTAGCTGGTTCGTAGGTAGCTCCAGATTCGAGCGGATTGACGCGTAGGTCGGGTCATTTAAGACAGAGGATAGCCCTTGAACTCTCGATCTATCCATTTCACCGAAGCGTCCGACGGCCTCAAGCGTCTCGGTACACTCGACCAGTAATGCAACGTTGGAAGTGTCATTCCGAAACTCTTCAACGAGGATGTCGCTTGCGGCGTCTAACTGACCGACCCGACTCAAATACTTCGCTTTGGCTTGGTTTGCCATCGAATCGTTTGAGCACATTTCTAAGGTTTCGATCGCCAACTGCGTTTCCCCTAGACAGTCAAACAACTCTGCCAATTCGATCAATTGATAATTGGAGCTTCCAGCCTCAAGCGACTGTCTATGGACCGCTTTTCTTAAGTCCAAAAGAGGGCTTTGCGCTCGCCAAAGACGGGGCCACCTGCCGGCGTGAAGATCCTCCATCTGGTCAATGACTAGCTCTATCGCTTTGCTTTGACGATCCGATTCGGTTTGGATTTCGATTCCGTTGTCCCCGTTCTTCGCGTTGTCCTCGTTCATCGCGTTGTTCGCGGTCGAAATGAGGTGGTCGAAAATCAAGGTAGCAGACTGTGGGAATTCAGGGTAAATCGTCTCAAACGGTCCTTGCTCGTTATCCTCCGATGGTTGGAAGACCATTCCTTGGCGAAGTGGTTTAGTCCGACGTCCCCCGTGGCGAACCAAATAGGCTTTCCAATGGTAAATCGCTTTGACTCGTTCATTAGTCATTAGCCACTGATTTAGTAGCGGAGTCCAAGCCGAAACTCCTTCGTCCATTTCTCGCCGCTTCACAACGTCGATCAGATACGAATCGATTAGTGCTCCTTGTTCGTTCAGGCCGAGCTGAAAAAACAAGTCGGCGTAATCCGCTAACGGAAGCTCCCTTGCTTTTCGTTGTGTGTCTGGTTCGTCAGTGAGTTGTCGCTTTAAATAGCCCTTGGTTTTCAACCAAGTTTGGACGGAGTCCAATGATAAATCGGTTAATCCTACCTGTTGGAATGCTTCGTGCACGTGTCCTTGCATCCGCATCACTGAAAACGAAGTCGTCTCGGGCAGTTGGCCCAGAAATGCCTCAAACTCGTCGGAGCGACCCAATGCAAGTGCCAGTATCGCACTCCCGTTCGAAAGCACTGACCTTTCTTGCCCTTTCAATATTTTGTCTAACTGAGCACTAGCTTCTTCCTGTCGCCCTAACAAGATCCGCATTCCGGTTTGCTGATGTTCGATGTTCTCAGGGCCTGTTATCATGCCTTGCCGTAAATCCATTGAAAACCATTTGTCCCATCGATTCGAACGTATGAGGATAGGTTCGACGAAATTGCGAAAAGCCGATTTTTCAGCCAAAGCAACTGCCTCGTCAATTTTGCCATCCGCTTCTAGCTCCGTAATTTTGACACTAGGCAAGTCGCTGTTTAGTGATACTTTCCATTCATCAGGCATCCCCAGCGATCTCCACAAGCGATTTGCGTTGACTCGCTCTGGGGGACTTAGGACTAATTCGAGTAAACGAGGGACAATCGATTCATTCTCTGATTTCCAAGCCCGGCCGATCAAGAGTTGTAGCTGGCCTTCCTTCCTAAGTAATGCGGTTCGCAAAGGGGGTTCGAGCAACGAGACAAGTTCGAGCAATCGTTCCCATTGGCCATCTGCCGCATACCGTTCCAAAACAGAATGTCTTTCCAAGGCCGACTCGTCAGTATTCCGCAACGCTTCGTAGTCGCGAAGCATTTCGGCTCGCTCGGCAAGAGTGCCGTTGGACCGTCGCAACCGCTTTAGCCAGAGTGCAATTGCCGAACGATGTTTGTCACTGCTCTTCGATTGTGTCTCAAGCCAGGCCTCCAAAGGAATGGTACGATCGCACAATTTCAAGAACGACTCGCGACGAGTTCTGTAGCTTGCGTCATTAAGTCCCTGAATCCACGATTCAACGTTTGGTTCCAGGAGTCCGACAGCCTGTTCATCTCCTTTGCAAACAGAGTTGCCGGTCCAACTAGTGGCGAAGGCTACCGCAACCAATAAAAAGCAGTTTGTTCGTTGCAGCAGTTTCATTTGAAAATTATCTTCGAGCATCGAAATCACATCTTGATCAGCCGCAGGGCGTTAGCCCACAGACTTCGGCACCGCACGATTCGCGGGGAGCAATATCTATTCTATCCTGTAACCGCCAGAATCTCTCGGTTTTAATCTATTTTTGCCCAGAAGCGAACTACGTAGGTGGTACGGTTGAAAGGCGCTCTTTCAAGAACAAAAATGATTTCCCCGTCGCATCGGAATCAATAAACGTCATCAGATGTGCCTTGTTTTCTACCTCTAGGTACTCAAACCATACTCCGTTCTGTTTCAGTGCGTCTCGCATCACTTGCGATGCAACTGGCGGCACCAACCAGTCCTTGCTGCCGTGAAACAAGAAAATAGGCGGGTCGTCGGGGCTGACATGAGTTATCGGGGATGCATTCGCGTACCTATCTGGAT
>JBEBHM010001030.1:0-2562 GCA_040080875.1 Pirellula sp. | reverse complement strand
GTTCTCCCGGCCTCGGTTTTGGAATGCCCAATATGATGACGCCCATGAGTGGTCAGTATCCATTCAACGCAGGGGGAGCTCAAGTGACCGCGTTGCCACTCCCCCCCAACAATGGCTCGCGTGCGCCAATGGTGCAGCAGAGACAAAACCCTCTGGCACGCCCTACGACTGCGGCAGGGCCACCCACGGGAGACGGTACCAACATGGGCAACGTTTCTGGCGGTTCTATAGGCGCCAACCAACAAGGCTCTCCGCAATCAACTGGCTTTGTGAATAACAACTTTCCCAACAGCGCGATGGCCAACGTTGGGCTTTCAGGTGGAGGGGCTTTGGGTGGTGGTGGAGTTGCATCCCTACCAGGTGGAGCACGAGTCTCTGCAGATGTGTCGACCAATAGCCTGATCGTCTACGCACCCTCCAGCGTTCAACCCTTGTATGCCAAACTGATCGAATCCCTCGATCAACGCCGACCGCAAGTGCTCATCGAGGCACAAATCATTGCCGTCGATACTTCCGACAACTACACGTTGGGAGTTGAGGTTTCCGCAGGAGATCGCGAAGGAGCGAAACGGCTGTTCAAATTTACGTCGTTCGGTCTGAGCGAAGTCAATCGCGACACAGGCAATCTTCGGATCATCCCTGGCCTCGGATTCAATGGAACACTCATCGATCCCGAGGTCGCAGATGTCGTCGTTCGAGCTCTCGCCAATCATACGCGAGCCCGCGTCCTGGCAGCACCCAAGATACTCGTCAACGATAACAGCACCGGCAAGCTAGAGAGCGTTACCAGCGTCCCCTTTGCGAGCATCAATGCTTCTCAAACGGTATCGACAACCAGCCTGGGTGGGAATCAACAAGCCGGGACCATCATAACCGTAACCCCGCACATCAACGAAGACGATCACTTGCAATTGGACTTCGACGTGGAGTTCAGCACGTTCTCAGGGACGGGCGCTACCGGACTGCCTCCACCTCGCCAAATCGATCGTGTGGGTAGCACGGTGACGATACCAGATGGCAAAACAGTCGTGGTCGGTGGGCTAAAACGAGTAGGGGACAACTACACGTTCTCGGGGATCCCCTGGGCGGAAAAAATCCCAATCCTACGACAATTGACCAGTCGGACCGACTCGAATCAGTCCACGATGTCCTTCTTCTTGTTTATTCGCCCCATGGTCCTGCGCGATTCTCGATTTTCGGATCTGCGATACGTGTCGGACAAGGATACAATGAAGGCATGTCTCCCTGGAGAATTTCCGAATAGTCAGCCAGAGCTAATCCGATAAGGCCATGCAGCCGCTACAACAACTCGCACATCGATTGTCTCTCCCAATCGAGATCGACTTGACCGGATACCGAGCTTCGCAAGCGTTCATTCGCAAATTTCCGATCGGCTACGTTCGCGAACATCAAATCATCGCCTTTCAATCGGCGGACGATTCTGCGGTGAGTTTGGCAATCGCCGATGAAAAGGCTTGGCCGCAGTTGGATATTGTGTCGAGAAAACTGCATCGTTGCGTGCGTCCGCTCTTAGCCGAGCCCGAACAGATTCGGCTTGCGATCAACGCGGCCTACTCGGTGCGCGATGGCGAAGCCGAGCAAGTCCTCGAATCCATCGGCGCCGATTCTATCGCCGACCAGCTCGCAGCGTTTGCGTCTCGCGAGGATTTGCTCGATGTCGACGGGCGTGCTCCGATCATCCGGCTGGTGAACCAGTTGATCTTTGATGCGGTCGTTGCGGGCGCCTCCGATGTTCATTTTCAACCCTACGAGGATTGTGTCAAAGTCCGCCAGCGGATCGATGGAGTCCTGTTCGATAGTTTTGAAATCCCCAAATCGATTCAAGAGGAAGTGTTGACTCGAATCAAAGTCTTAGGCAAGATGAACATTGCGGAGAAAAGGTTGCCGCAAGATGGGCGAGCAACAGTCCAATTGGGTGATCGCATCATCGATTTGCGGATCGCGTCGCTTCCGACCAGCCACAATGAGCGAATCGTGGTGCGATTGCTCGACAAAAGCGCTCGCCTCTACACGCTGGACGAACTCGGGATGCCTGCAACAACACTCAAGCAGTGGCAATCGCTCATTCGAGTCGATCATGGTCTGATCCTGGTTACTGGCCCAACAGGCAGCGGCAAGAGCACGACACTGTATGGTGCGCTCAAAGAAATCAATTCTAAAGAGTCCAATATCCTGACGCTCGAGGATCCGATTGAGTACCAGCTCGATGGCATCAGCCAAACTCAGATTAACGAAAAGAAAGGAATGACCTTTGCATCGGGAATGCGAAGCTTGTTGCGTCAGGATCCCGACATCATTATGGTCGGGGAGATTCGAGATCGCGAGACGGCCAATATGGCGATCCAAGCTTCGCTCACAGGGCATCTTGTTTTCAGCACGTTGCACACCAACGATGCAGCCAGCGCGATCACGCGATTGCTGGACCTCGGCGTTGAGCCTTATCTAGTTGCAAGCTCGTTGGTCGCAACTTTGGCGCAGCGACTTGTTCGGGTGCTATGCGATGCTTGCAAGAATGTGCATGAAGATGGAACAGCATCGCCG
>JBEBHM010000301.1:0-9707 GCA_040080875.1 Pirellula sp. | reverse complement strand
AAGTTCTTTTGAAAGTTGGCGGTGCCGATATCACGGGCGATATTTTTGATATGAGCGTGCATTTGTGGCTCATATTTTTCCAATGCTTCCAAAATCGTTGTCGCCTTCCAGAGAAAGATCCCGCTGTTCCAGTAGAAAGTTCCAGCGTTGACGTATTCCTCGGCAGTCTTGCGGTCCGGTTTTTCCCGGAACCGATCCACCCGAAAGGTGGCGGTGCCTGGCACTGAATCGATCGCGGCGCCTCGCTGAATGTAGCCGAAGGACTCGGCTGGATAATTGGGACGAATTCCAAAAGTCACGATTCGAGTCGGATCCTCTTCGACCAATTTGACTCCAGCTCGTATCGCTCGGTGAAACTCGGATCTTGGTTCGATCACATGGTCCGATGGCATGACAACCATGATTCCGTCTGCATCCGCCGCTTGGACCAACGAAGCTGCTACCCCGATACATGGGGCCGTATCTCGCTTGAATGGTTCACCTACGATATGCTCCAGGGGGAGATCTGGAAGCTGCGCCACCACAGCGTCGGTGAGCTGATTGTTGGTGAGCACCAAGACATGTTCACTCGATACCAAACCTTGCATGCGATCGAATGTGGTTTGCAACATTGTCCGCTGGCTTCCCATCTTTAGAAGTTGTTTTGGTTTGATCTGACGACTCGCGGGCCAGAATCGAGTGCCGGATCCCCCGGCCATAATCACGGCGTGAAGCATGGATGTTTCCTGTTGAGTTCTAGGCGAAATAGGTGTCGACCAAAATGTTTGCGGGTTTTTGGATTTTCTGGCGGACATCGTCCGCGTCCAATGCCCAGCGTGGATTGATTTCGACGCGAACGGTATCGCGAATGGTCATTCCTGCAGATTCAAGCCACTGGCGGTGTTGACGAACAATGGCATCGCGAGTCGCACTCGGGGTATCGGTCGCCGCCCCTTCTGCATTTTTTACGGGTGCAAAGACTTGCGATGGCTCTCCCTCGACCACGATCGCATGGGCAGCAGTTGGCAATAGATCGAAAACGAACTTTTCAAACTTGATCGCATTGGGAGCATTCGGCTTTACAAATTCGCCGTTGGCATCGACGAATGGAACCGCTTTGAGCGCTCGGTGAAACGGTAGGGAGTGGCTTTCGGTCGCAGCTGTTACTAGGAACTGCCGATCCAAGACATGAACGGCAATGTTACCGGCCCAAAGCGCTAGCGTTCCATCAGGATTGGTTCGGTTCGCGACGTCGTCTGGCAGATCGCTATACTCGATGATGTGGGTTCGGCCGTCGATGGAGACCACGTTGCCCACTCTTTCGGTGGCAAATCGTTTGGCAACGACCTGCGTAGTCATTTGGGATTTTGCGAGGATATGGTGACCGATGAGCAAGGGATCGCAAGCTCGCACCAAGGGATTGTCGACCTGGGCGTAAAAGAAATGTTCGATCCCCCGTTCAGCTGCCGAGCGGAGAATTCCTTGGCGATCCAATGCCGCGACAATACCACCGTGACCGTCGGGGCTGAGCGCCACCGTGGATTTCGTTTCGAGCAAAACGTTGCCCGTAGTCACATCGATGGCCGGCATGGTTCCTTGGCAAAACACGGTTAGTTCATCGGCGGAAAGGCCGAGGTTTTGGTGGCTGGCAAAGTATGTTTGTGTTGCACGGTCCGTGGCTGGGCTGGTCATCACATACAACGGGATCGAGACGTTGTACCGAAGCATGGCCCCTCGCAAAGAATCCGCGTGCATCGCAAAGAGTGTCCGATTCGAAACTGGACCGATTCGAAACATCCCTTTGGGTTGGTCAAACCCCAATCGTGTTCCTTGCCCACCGGCGACCAAGATCATGCCAACCTTGCCCTGGCGAATCGCTTGTTCACCGCATGCGATAGCGTCTCTAGGATTAGGAACTTGACCATGGGTACCTTGGACTTCGAGCCGAATGGCGTCGGGTGGCACGGCTTTTTTTGCCAATTCGCTCCAGTCGATCGACGTTTCGTGGCCATGAAACAAGCGGCCCAGTTGTTCGAAATCAATCGAGCTAACCTGCTGCAACAAGGTCGATTGTTGTTCGGTTGTCAATTGATTCCAAAACTGAAATAGATGCGATTGCCCAAATTGCTGAGCGATCGCTTTTTGCGATTCGAATGCGTCCTGCATCATCTCATCCACCAATATTGCGTTCCAGTGCTATCTCTTGGCTTCTTGCCCTTTGATGACATCCAAAAGTTCGAGTTCAAAAATGAGGGCTTCGTTTGGGCCGATCGGTCCTTGACCTTGTTCGCCGTACGCTAGCGCAGGTGGCAATGTGAGGAGCCACTTGTCCCCAACTTTCATCCGCTGGAGCGCTTCGGTCCAGCCTTTTACGACTCCTGAGACCGCCCGTGTCAAAGGTTCATTGCGTTTGATCGACGAATCAAAGATGGTCCCATCCACTAGTTTTCCTTCGTAATGGGCGACAAAAGTATCGTTAATAGTCGGGGTCTTTCCACTGCCCGTTTTCAAGACCAAATACTGGAGCCCGGACTTGAGCGTTTGAACGCCATCTTTCTTTTTGTTGGCTTCTAGGTACGCATTGGCACGCTCCATGTTGCTCTTAGCCACCTCGAGCATTTTGTTTTGCATTCGTTTGTCAAACGCTTGGAATGCCGCATCCATCTGCTGATGAGTTAGCTTGGGATCGCGTTTGCTAATGGCATCCATCAGACCGACTAGAAAGTCTTTGCCGTCAAGTTCCTTGTCCGAAACGTGACCGTTGACAAAATTGCTCCCAACATTGAAGCCGAGCGCGTAACTCGAAGGGTCTTTCAATGCGCTGCCCGCTTGAACGATAGGGGCAGGAGTTGCTCCACCGACTTGTTCCTGTGCAGGACTGGAATTTAGACAGAAACTCATCAAACCCAATACGGAAAGAAGTGCCGTGACGGCTCGAAACAACATGAGAAAGGGTATCCTTGCAAATCGATAGTGAAACCAAACCAATTCCAACGCTAAAATGATTACAATTGTCGAGCTATCAGACTACCCAACCTGAGCGGATGATCACAGAGCATTTCAGGCCGAAATCTTTGCTTCGCTCCATTTATCCCCATAATTTCCCAAGGATTCGTTCTCTTGAAAGCGCTGCTCCTCCAAGAATACAAGCGGCTGGAACTCGTCGAATTGCCGCAACCAGAGTACGGGGCGGAAGATTTACTGGTTCAAGTCCAAGCGTGCGGCATTTGCGGTAGTGATATCCACGGGTTTGACGGCAGCTCAGGCAGACGCATCCCACCGCTGGTGATGGGGCACGAAGCGGCAGGAATTGTGGTCGAGTTAGGCAAACACGTTTCCGGTTTTCGGGTCGGCGATCGGGTGACGTTTGACTCCACGGTTTCTTGTGGAAAGTGCAACTACTGCCGCGCGGGCTCGATCAATCTATGCGAAGCCCGTCAGGTCCTGGGAGTTTCATGCAACGAGTTTCGTCGGCAAGGCGCGTTTGCACAATTCGTCACGGTACCCCAAAACATCGCTTACCGAATTCCCGACTCGCTATCCTTTGAGCATGCCGCTATGATCGAAGCGGTTTCCATTGCAGTCCATGCGACAAATCGAACGCCCCGTCACTTGGGTGGGACTGTTGCGGTCGTTGGTGCCGGTATGATCGGACTACTGTGCATCCAAACGCTTCGGCTGGCCGGTTTCGCTAAGGTGATCGCCATCGACCTGGAAGACGAAAAACTCAAGCTGGCGAGCCAACTCGGTGCTTCCCATACGATCAACGCGAGGTCCGAAGATCCCGTGGCCAAGGTATTGTCATTGACAAATGGCCGAGGCGTGGACGCAAGCATGGAAGTCGTCGGTGCTAAAGCCCCGGTGAACACTTGCTTTCAAGTGGTTCGTCGCGGCGGCTCCGTCACATTAGTGGGCAATCTCACTCCCAATGTCGAATTACCACTGCAAACCGTGGTAACTCGCGAACTCTCGATTTATGGTTCCTGCGCTTCCAACGGCGAAATTCCGCAATGCATCGAACTGCTCTCTTCCGGCGCCATCCAAGTGGCTCCACTCATCACGGCCACTGCAAGACTGGACGAAACGGCTGCATGGTTCGATCGTTTGTACGCAGGCGAACGAGGTGCCATGAAAGTCATTGTTACTCCCAATGCATAAAGATGCATACGAACAGGGCTTCGGCTCTCAACCTTAGCCATGCGTGCCTACGTTCAACAAGTCAAGCAAGACGCGACGTTTTACCTTGCTTCCCTCGAAGCTTCGCATTGGTTCTGGGAACGCGGGTACGAGGTCGTCCCATTTCGATTCGCGGATATCCAAGCGGGTGCGTTGGACGATTGGCTGCTGAACCGGGCCGATGAAATGCTTGTACGTGCCGGAGTCGAAGCCACAAGACTGCTGCTCTCGCGGGCTGGCCGTCCACATCCTCCCAATTTCGATTTGCCTGATTCATTGTCACCTTGGATTGGACGGTTCACATGGGAAACAACGCTTGGGGAAGTCCGCGATCAAGTGGACTCGGCCGTTCCGTTTAACCCGTTTCACGTCAAGCCGCTCTTCCATAGCAAGCTCTTTAAGGGGACGGTCGTTTATGGGCTTCGCGATCTGATCGCTTCGGCTGCGGTTCCGGACGACACGCCCGTCCTCGCGCAGCAGAGGATAGAATTCATATCGGAATGGAGAGTCTCCATCTTGCGAGACAAAATACTCAACGTTGGGCACTATAAAGGGAACCCATTGCGGTTTCCCAATGTTGAAGTTGTGCAAGCCGCCATCGAGTCCTTTGCAGATCGACCGATTGCATTCGGAATGGATTGGGGGATTACGGCGGCCGGCCAAACACTGCTCGTGGAAGTCAACGACGCTTATGCCCTCGAAAATGTAGGGCTTGGTGGAATGCCATTTACGGCTATGATCGAAGCCCGTTGGCGAGAATTGATGGGTCTACCAGACAACGGTGTCGGAGAGTGCTTTTCCCGATGAACAACGTTTCTCACTTAATAAATCACGATGATCACGACTCCGTATAAAATTGTCATAGGACTGGAAGTCCACGTACAGCTAAAAACTGAGACCAAGCTCTTTTGTCGCTGCAGCACGAGTTTTGGCGCTTCCCCTAACACTCAGGTATGCCCAGTTTGCTTAGGCTTGCCTGGAGCTTTGCCGGTACTCAACGCCAAAGCGATCGAATTGGCGGTGCGGGCGGGGATTGCTTTGCAGAGCAGAATAGCGACCTTCACCAAATGGGATCGAAAGAACTATTTCTACCCAGACCTTCCGAAAGGTTATCAGACCAGCCAGTTTGATCTGCCTATTTGTTCCGGCGGAGCTCTGGAAATCGATTCGGTGAACGACAGCGGAGAG
This sequence comes from Pirellula sp., assembly GCA_040080875.1. GTDB lineage: Bacteria > Planctomycetota > Planctomycetia > Pirellulales > Pirellulaceae > JBKCUI01. The sequence continues at coordinate 4,364 of JBEBHM010000301.1, read as the reverse complement.
CCATGCAAAAAACGCATCTCCCTGGTTCGGGCCCATCTTGAGGAGGACGCTGGCAAGAGCATGCACGATGAAGTGGCCGGCCGCGAGGATACCAGAATAGATCTCAATCGCGCCGGAACGCCACTTCTTGAAATTGTCTCGCAGCCCGAAATCTCGAGCGCCGAAGAAGCCAAAAATTACTTAACCGAAATGCGATTGTTAATGATGTTTTTGGGAATAACCGACGGCAACATGCAAGAGGGCTCCCTCCGAGCCGATGCCAACGTCAATTTGCATTTTGAAAAAAATGGGCAGACCATCCCGACACCGATCGTCGAAATCAAGAACCTCAATAGCTTTCGCGCCGTCGAACGAGCCGTGAACTTTGAAGTGCGCCGTCAGCATGATGCATTCCTAGAAACGGGACTGGCGATCGGTCAAGCTCCTAAGACAACCCGCGGATGGAACGACGCTGCTGGTGTAACCGAACTTCAACGTGAAAAAGAAGATTCCGCAGACTATCGATACTTCCCATGCCCAGACCTAGTGCCTGTCCTTCTCAGCCACGAATACGTCGAAGGGGTCAGGACGCAAGCGGCCAAGACTCCTGCCTTCGTTCGCAAGAATTTGATCGAAACGCATTCGGTCAAGCCAAACGAGGCCGAGATCCTCGTCCAACAAGGGCGCAGCGTTATCGACTATTTTGAATCGCTCGTCTCTCATGGAGCGACTGCCAAACGGGCGACATCATGGATGTTGCAGGACGTGCTGAGGTATCTCAACGACAAACAAATCGCAATAGAGTCCTTTCCTGTACCGGCGGAGTCATTGGCCAAACTGCTCGTGGCGATCGAAGCGGGCAAACTCGACACGATGCGTGGGCGGGAAGCGTTTACCAAGTTAATTAACTCGCCCGAACTGAGCATTGAGAAAGCGATCGAGTCGCTCGGCATCGCCCAAGTGGACACAGGCGAGCTTGAATCGCTCTGCAAAATGTTGTTGGCCGAAAATCCTGACGTCATCGAGAAATTCCGGGCGGGGAACACCAAGGCCATCGCCGCGTTGGTTGGACCGGCCAAGAAAAAAAACAAGAACGTGGACCCGAGGCAAGTGCAGGAGATTTGCCAGCGACTGATCGAATCCGGGATGGGACCCATTTGACGGGTACGACCCGCCTCTGGCGCGGACAAGCTTAGGCGATCGCAACTATTTTAGCGTGCGCCGTTCTGCTCGCATGTAGCGGAAACCGTCAAGGTTTTCGAGGCGTTGTCGAAACGCTTGACGCGTTCCACTTCGGCAGAACTGTGCACCATCATTTAGGTGTGGTCTGTGATTTCGTGAATCGCAACCGCTCGATGCTCTTTTGCCGATCGATATGCGGCCTCCACAAGAGCCATTGTCTTGAGATTGTCTCGTCCACTGATTTCTGGAGCGGTATGATTCTCAAGCGCGCATAAGAGTTGGGCCATCGGGCCGACGAAGGCATCCGGAAACCAGACCTCCGACCATCTCGGTTGAATCCACTGTGCCCCCAATGCTATCGTCGTGTAGTCCAGCGTGCTCGGTGTCGGTTTTGGATACTCTGGCCAGCCGATGGTGCCTCGGGCCATCCCCTCGGTCCCTTCCACTCGCCAACGAATGTAGGTATCCGATGCACACCCCTCCAATGCCGGCCCTGCCCAAACATCGTCCCAAGCGGCTGCTCGCAATCCGCTTTCGTATTCGAGTATGTACATGCAGATGCCATCTTGATGCGAGAATTTTTTCTGCGTTCTCGGGTCGGTTCGAACACTCGCATAGATGCGTACCGGATCTCCGAACCAATATCGAAATGTATCCAAATGGTGGATGCTCATGATCCGAAGTGTGACCCAACCTTGACGCTGTTGCCACGGCATCCAATGCGGTATCGCTCGCATGTCGATGGTGGCCAACACCGGTTCGCCCATCAGCCTTTGGTCAAGCAAGCATTTCATCGCTCGCACCGATTGATCGTAACGCATGTTTTGATTGACTGCCAGCACGATTCCGGCGGCTTCGCACATCTCAACGATTTCAAGCGATTGCTGATAGTCAACGCCCAACGGTTTTTGAGCCAAGATACCGCGCACGCTACCGCGTCGACTCGTCACCTCGCGAACAACTTCGAACTGGATGTCCGGTGGGACTGCAATATCGACAACCTCGACATTCGGATCGCTCAACATTTCGCGATAGTCAGCGTACGTTCTCGAAATCGAATGTCGTGCTGCCACGTCGGCGACTCGTTGTGCGTTTCGGCCAGACAAGCCAACCGGATTCAATCCGGCTTTTCGGTACGCCACCAGATGGCAATCCGCCATGATGAACCCGGTCCCAATACAGCCAATTCCAATCGAGCGATTGTTGGGCAGCGTTGGAAGAAAGTTCAGATGGGGAAAGTTCATGAGTGTCCTATCGAAACGAGACCGCGCAGGGGCACCAAAGAATTCCTTGAGTACACACGCACACTGGGATTTGGATCATTGCAAGGTGGAACGACGCTCATTTTGCATTCGGTGTTTCCTCTCGAACCAATCGAATGCCCATCAGCGTGTATCGTGTCGTTTCGGAATTCCAATTTCGATAGGATGCAGTGGCATACAGCGACCAAGTATGCCATGAGCCGCCCCGTCGAATTCGAACGCTACCGGTTTCAGGTCCCTTGGGATCATCGACGGGTGATTTGGAATAGTAGTCATCGGCGTGGAAATCCGAGCACCATTCCCAGACGTTGCCGTGCATGTCGTAAATCCCAAACGCATTGGGTGCAAGTGAACCGACGGGCGATGTAAATGCGAACCCATCGTTGGCTTGAAGAACAAATGGCCTCCAGTCAGGAAATTTTTTCCAATTCGTCATGCAATCGAGATCAAAAGTGTTTCCAACTTTGGCTAATCCGTTTGGGTCGTCGCCATTGCAGAAACGTGTCCGAGTCCCCGCGCGGCACGAGTATTCCCATTCCGCTTCCGTTGGCAATCGATACGGCACTCCCTCATTGGCACTCAGCCACTTGCAAAGCTCCATCGCATCCTCAAAAGTCACATTGGTGACTGGATGCTGATCGGTCTGCGGAAAGCCGGGGTTTTGCCAGGAGTACTTTGGATTCCGTCCTGCGAACGAGTCACCCTCGGCGGGCCGATCCGGGTCAAATCCATAGCCACCCGTGGCGTCGCGAATCGACTCTGGAACATAGCCAGAAAGGGCCAGGAATTGACGGAATTGACCGACGGTAACTTCGTGTTGCCCAAGGTAGAAAGAGCGAGTAATTCGGACACGGTGAACTGGCTGATTATCTCGAATATCCAGACGATCGATTCCGTATTCGTCCTTTTGGTTTAAATAGACCTCAAATCCTCGTGCCAATTGGGCTGGTGTCTCGTCGCTACCCATCAAAAACTCGCCAGCTGGTACCCGCACAAGCTTCATGCCGATGGAATTCTCAATGGTTGTAAGGCTCTCGGTTCGCTTGGACTCTTGGCGTGCCGTACAGGGTTCAGAAACCGATGCGAGCAAGGCCGAAATAAGAAAGCAACAAAAGGTACATTCGAAAGTGAGTGCCATTGGGCTAGCTCCAGAGCGGCGGATGTCGATGTCGATTGACGTTACTTGCTCAATTCGAAATTGATCGTGTTCTCTTTCTTATCCACGGTGGCGGTGAGGTCGGTCGTGGCCAGGCTGGTATATCTGACTGGGATCAATGCGGCCGGTAATGGGTTGCGATCTTCTGGTAGTTTTCCAGCTTGGTCCTCCATGGCCACGATGACAACTTTGTAGGATCCAGGAGCGGCACCGTCCCCTTGGACATTCGTTGTCAACGCATAAGATCCATCAGACTTAATCTCGCCCGAGGCTGTTGGGCCTGAGTTCAATGGAATGAAGTTAACTGTCCCGCCGGGAACCGGCTTGCCACCAAAGGAGACTTTGCCCTTAACAGAAGCCAATTTCGATCCATCACAACCCACCAACACGGCGCACAACAATAAGCAAGTCGCACGTGTGGTACGCATTGCGTGAGTTGATAAAGTGATCCGAAACATGAATCAGTTCCACATGAAGTCTTGAAGCCATAGTTGTCATGAATTTCGCAACCCGACGAGCGAAAGTCAAGCGAGATGAAAAGAAATGTACCCCTATCGCTCTTTGAGGACTTTGACCGCCCGGCTCGCTCGGTCAAGGAATTCGGTTTTTGGCTCACCTGCTTCTAAATAAATTGGACTACCGATGGTAATGGAACTGAGCAACGGTACTAACATAAATTCACCGCGTGGCAGGATTCGATTCATGTTGTCCATGTAGACTGGGATGAGTTCAAGATCAGGTCGTTTTTTGGCAAGGTAGTAAAGTCCGCTTTTGAATTCGCCCAT
>JBEBHM010000300.1:0-9710 GCA_040080875.1 Pirellula sp. | reverse complement strand
ATACCATTCCTTCGCAGCAACTGCAGGTTGCACAGCAACGTCAATCGCTCAACGGGTTGCAGGCCCAATTATTGCAACAACGATTCAATTATGAGCAGACGCTCGACAACTTCAAAGTTGCAACACTCGGTCTACCTCCTTACGTTTGTGTCGAAATTCGCGATCCGCTCCTCGATCAGTTCAACTTGATTAGCAACGAACTTAAAGATCGGCGGTCGAGAACAAGCAATCTTCGCGACACTGTGGGTAACAGCAATAGCCAGATTCTCGAAATGAGCCCGGTCCAAACTGAAAAAGAGACCGGCAACAAATATCGATCGTTGGCATGGAATCAAGAAGCGGAAAAGGTAATCGGAGATCTAAGGAGTAAATCGAAATCGATTGAATCGTTGCGTCAGACTATTCTCAGCAAAGATTTCCCTCAGATTCAAGCAGACATTCAAAAGCTATCGAGTGTGATCGGCATTCGCGAAAAGAACCTTGCTCGACTTCGGGAAGTTTACGAGCAGGAGCGTGCGACCGTTTGTGCATTGTTGCCCACGGCATCGCTGGACATTGCATTGCTCGATTCTGGAGCGATTCGTGGACTGCCTGAAACGTTGACGAAAGAGCTCGACAAGTTGGAAGTACGATTTCGCGATCAAGAAAAGAAAATAAAAAACTTGGAGATTGGTGTCGAAAAGATCTTGGCTACTCCCAAGGGGGCCGACCCCAAGGCTGTCTACGAAAGCATCCGTGACAAAGCAATCTTGCCTAGCCAGAGCATCCTGGCGGAGTTTGCCGAAGATGTCTTAGCCTTACAGGTCATTCAAGCCAGAGCCAGAATCGAAAGTGTCATATTGCCTACCGTCGATATCACTGCCGAAGAAGCGGTCGAAATTGCTCGTAACAATCGCTTGGACTGGATGAATGCGCGCGCAAGCCTGGTCGACTCGTGGCGAGCTATTGAGGTGGTGGCTGACAATCTCGAAAGCACGCTCGACGTCGTGTTCTCGGGGGACATTCAAAACGCGGACGACAACCCGTTTTCATTGCGTCGCAAGACGGGGCGATTGCGAGCTGGACTACAATGGGACTCTCCATTAACCCGCATGCAGGAACGAAACCAATATCGGCAAGTCTTGATCGAGTACCAGCAAGCCAAACGCAACTACTATCGTTACGAGGATGCGGTTTGGCAAACCCTGCGATCGGAGCTAAGGAACATTCGTTACAACCAATACAATTTTGAATTGCAACGCTTTGGAGTGCGTATCGCAGCCCAACAGATTACGATCAACGAGGACTTGCGTCAGATTCAAGAATCGCTCAGTCTGGCATCTGGACCAACGGCAGCTCGGGACAGTATTTCGGCGCTCAACGATCTGCTCACCGCGCAGAATCAATTCCTGGGTGTGTGGGTCTTTTACGAGGCCCAACGCCGCAATCTCGATCAAGATTTAGGAACGATTCGAGTTGACGCGGACAACATATGGTGCGATCCAGGCGACATCACATCGGGAGCGTATGGGCTCGGCGGCGGATCTATGGCTCCTCAAGATTTCACCGAAGACGGCCAGGTTTTCTATACCGATCCGAATGAGTCGCTCGAAATGGCTCCTCCTGTTATCATGGACACCTCGTCCATTCCCAGTCCGATAGTTCCGGGAGTGGTCGCAAGAGCGGTACAGGCACCGCAATTGAAATAGGTTTGATTCGACAGGAACACTGCTACCATATGGAATTCGACGACGACGATTCGTCGCTTTTGCTCCTAGGCAAGGAGCACTTCATGCGTCGAGCCATTGAGCTAGCCCAACAAGCTGCGGCCGAGGACGAGGTACCCGTGGGTGCCATCATCGTCTACAAACACGCTATCGTCGGAGCTGCATACAATCAACGCGAAAACCTGTCCGACCCAACGGCACACGCCGAAATGATTGCGATCACGCAAGCTGCTTCCTATCTCAAATCATGGCGACTCATCGATTGCGAGATGTTTGTTACGTTGGAACCTTGCCCGATGTGCGCAGGTGCTATCCTACAGTCGAGAATTCCGCGTGTAACCTACGGTGCTGTGGATGGCAAGGCAGGCGCGGTCGAGTCGCTTTACCACCTCCTATCGGATGATCGCCTCAATCATCAGTGCGAGATCACTGGTGGAGTGTTGGCATCCGAGTGTGGTCGACTCTTGACCGATTTCTTTGAATCCAAACGACGCTTAGGAAAGAAATAGTCCTTGAGTGAGCACCCATCGCGCAAGCAATCGGCTACTGACGCGATCCATCTTCGCGGGGCACGCCAGAACAATTTGCAGGGAATCGATCTAGATATTCCGCTTGGTAAACTCACGGTAATCTGCGGAGTGAGCGGGAGTGGAAAGACGTCATTGGCGTTGGATACGCTCTATGCTGAGGGGCAGCGTCGATACATCGAGAGTTTCTCGGCCTACACCCGCCAATTCCTCGAGCGAATCGACAGACCGCGATTCGATTCCTTAACCAACTTGCCCGCATCCATCGCGATCACTCGCGAGCAACGTGTACGGAACAATCGGAGCACGGTTGGTACCGCCAGTGAAATTCTGGAATACTTGCGGATCGTGTTTGCCACGCTGGCTGTGCTGAACTGCTATGGTTGCGATCGAACGGTTGTTGCTTATACACCCAAGACAGTCGTCGAAAGACTAAGCGGTTTTACCGGCCGGCGTGCTATGGTTGGGTTCGAGATCGAATGGTCATCAAAGTCAGATTTATCGGAACAATTGTTTGACCTACAAGTCGGTGGGTTTGTGAGACTGGTTTCCGGCGGACGGACCGTTCATTTGGCCGACGAAGATCGAATCGCTTTAGCGAAACACTTTGACGATCTCGGGCGAGCCCTCGTGGTCGTCGATCGGGTTATGATCGCAAAGGAATTGGAAGGAGGCGGTCGACTCGAACAGTCGCTTGCGACTGCGTTCGACCAAGCTCAGCACAACGGAAACCCGGCGGTGCTCGTTCTGGTCGAGTCGTTATCGTCGCTGGAAGGAAACGATTCCATCGAAGGAAAAGGAAAAAGTGAAACGATCCTAGTGGATGGTGCTCGCTTCGACTGCTTGCGATTCTCGTCCGAACTTCGTTGCGAATACTGCAAGATCGAATACCCCAAGAGCGAACCGCGTCTGTACAGTTTCAACAGCCCGATCGGCGCATGCGAGCAATGCGAAGGCTTCGGTGAGACAGTTGCGGTCGACATGACGAAAGTTGTACCTGACACGACGCTGAGTCTTAGGCAAGGTGCGATAGCGCCCTGGCAGGCACCCGCCTACTCACATGAATTGGAAGAGTTGATTCGGTTGGCAGACGACTATGGTATTCCCGTGGATGTACCCGTTTCCAAACTCGAGGCCAAGCATTGGAAATTCATTCAAGAAGGGGTGTCGGAAAGAGACTTCGGGGGCCTCAACGGCTTCTTTGCTTGGCTTGAGCGGAACAAATACAAGCTACATGTACGAGCCTTTCTCTCTCGATGGCGAACTTATTCTATCTGTGCCAATTGCAACGGTCGTCGACTCAATCGAAACTCGCTCGCATATCGATTCCATGGAAAGACATTTGCGGAACTGTGTGAGATTCCCGTGGACGAATTGAGTTCATTGATATCTGACCCTGCATTGGACGCTGTGGTTTCTGGTGTCAACCCTCCATTTCATCAAGTCACGGAACGTCTCAGTTATCTCAACAACGTGGGTCTGTCCTACGTGAGTCTCGCTCGGCCGATGCATACGTTGAGCAGTGGCGAAGCCCAGCGCGTTAGGATGACGACTTTGCTCGGTTCAAGTTTGGTCGACATGCTGTATGTATTCGACGAACCAACCGTAGGCTTGCATCCCCAGGACAGCGATCGCATAGCGCAGGCCATTTTGGGACTTCGCGATCGAGGCAATACGGTAGTGCTAGTGGAGCACGAGCCGCACTTGATTCATCTTGCAGATCGCGTCATCGAAATCGGCCCGAAGGCTGGCGAGCACGGTGGCCGAGTCACGTTCGATGGGAGCCCCTCGCAACTTCTGACGAGCGATTGCATTACCGGGCAATTCATGAACGGTACGAAAAGAATCACTCGCTCAAAACGTAGCGTTGGAACGGAATGGTTGGTGCTGTCGGGAGCTCACGGCCGCAATTTGAAAAAAGTCGATTTTCGAATGCCCTTGAACTGCTTTACGGTCGTCGTTGGGCCAAGTGGGGCGGGAAAGAGTAGCTTGATTTTGGATACGCTGTGTCGATCGATTGCCAACCAGAAAGGGGTCGATTCAGAGAAGGCGCTCCCGTATGCCGATTTGTCGAACGTCGACAGCATCCGTGAATGCGTGGCCATTGATCAAAGTCCCATCCAACGATCCAATCGCAGTTGTCCTGCGACTTATTCCAACGCGATGGATGCGATACGCCAAATTTATGCGAGCACCGCCGATGCAACAGCGCGAGGATTCGGTTCCAGTCATTTCAGTTTCAATAGCGAAGCAGGTCAATGTCCCCAGTGCGAGGGACTTGGATTTACCACCGTGAACATGCAATTCATGGCGGATTTGAGAATCGTATGCTCAGACTGTGACGGCAAGCGGTATAAGCCCGATGTGCTTGAGGTTCGATTTAGAGACTTGAACATCGCCGAGTTACTGGAGATGAACGTGGAGCGAGCGATACCGTTTTTTCGCGGACATCCGTCGGTTCAAATCAAGCTGCAACCGTTGTCGGATTTAGGATTGGGGTATTTGCCGTTGGGGCAAAACTTGGCAACACTTTCGGGAGGCGAGTCCATGCGATTGAAGTTAGCAAGTCAATTGGCTGAACGAAGCATTTCAAAGAGTCAAGGAAAGCTGATCGTGATGGATGAGCCAACGACTGGCCTGCATTACAGCGATATCGAACGCCTAGTGCATTGCATTGACCGACTGATCGACGCAGGAAATACCGTGTTGGTGATTGAACACAACATGCAGATGATCGAATGTGCGGATCATCTTGTGGAGCTTGGGCCAGGCGCCGGAATTCATGGCGGACGCGTTATCGCCGAGGGGGATATTGAATTGCTTGTGGCCAACCCTCATTCGATCACAGGGAAATATTTCAAGAAACTCTAGCACTCGAATTTGAATATCTTTCGCTGCATTTCATTTCTACCGCCGTGCGCTAGCGTACGGTTTTCGCAGGAAAGTTAGAGCGGATCGGTTCCAAAAACATTTTCGGTCTCTTCTGCGGTTTCTTTTTTCATCGGCTCTTCGCCAAAAATGTTGGAGGCTTCAGGCGTTTCGGTGGTTCCGGCTTCTGTGCTGGGAGCAGGTTTGACACTCGTCGCATCTGTCGCAGTTTTATGATCTGCCACAAAGGTAGGTTGGTCTGCGTTGGCTTCACGCATACAAGTTAATACACCGGAGGGAGTGATGAAAAACAATCGGTCGCTGACCGAATTCGGTAGTACTTTTGGGAACACGTTAGACGATCGAGCGGTCTCTTTTCCGTCGGAAAGCTGAATGGAGACCAAGGAGCGGCTTGAGTTGGTTACGTAGGCATGTTGTTTTCCGACCGACGCAATTTCATTGATGTTGGTTACCGGCCTTTCCCACAATTCAGTCCCCGTTTCGAGATCCAAAGCGATCAAACTGCCCTCGTCACTGACGACAAGCACAACGTTTTGTCCAATGACCGGGGATTTAGAGACCGGCGTTGCCAATCGAGTTTTCCAAAACAAGGAATTCATCCGGTCTGTACCGCAATGCACGACTGTTCCTTCGCTACCCGAAAACACGAATCCCTTCAAGGATGCGACGGGCAGATTCGAAACGGATTCATTGAGTGCAATGGATGTCCATAGATTGGGTTTCTCACCCAAACTGGCGATGAATAGTCGGTTGCCCATCGGCCAGCCAAGGAAATTGCGGTCGGAAGAATGCACCACACCTATGCGATTCTCGGTCCCACTACGCAAGACGATAGGTGGAGCTTTTTGGTCCAAGATATTGTAAGCAACCAACCGACCTTCAATGGAGGGAACAAAGGCCATGCCACCTGCGGCGGTTGGAGCACCCGTGGGTGAAAATAGAAGTTTTCGTGTTGCGACCAAGTTTCCTTTTGCAAGATCAAAGACAAACAGTTGAATGCCGTTGGTCATGACAACGTACTCATCGGAAACGCCAGGGCCGTGCATTTCCAAACGAGTGTCCCCGGCTTCCGATTTCCAGAGAATCGCACCTGTTTCGCCATCGATCCCAACCAGTATTCCGTTGGAGGTCAGCGTAACGATGTAGGTCAAGCGTTGACTGAATGGTTCGACAATCAATGTCTTTCCCATTTTTGCGTACGTGGTGACAAGTTTTTCGGCATTCGCTTTTGCTCCCTCAAGTCCGAGTTTGGGCGTCGTGGTGAGCCTTTCGCCTTGAAGTATGGCTCGTTCAATGGCGGCATGATCGATCTCGTCGCCGTTGAATTGTTGCAGGATGCGGGAACCGGACTTGACGGTGACAAATTCTGTTTTGGCGTTGGAATGCGGCCATACTACAAAGCTATGAGAACCATGCGCAAGAGGTGCGCCCCCGATATTGGTTTCCCACGCAACCACCAAACCGAGTTGAGAGGACGAAGTCGATTTGACATCGGAATTCGCCGAGCCCACCAATAGAACCAGCGCGCCAAAAAACAGAGTGCTCAACTTTAGCTGCGAATGAAAAAAGCGGTTCATAGATCTTGCTCTGCGAGAATCGGAACGGAGACAGATCCAATCTAGTCCAAGGGAACAAAAGTTGCGAACAGGATTTGACAAATCGCGAGAGCGAGTTATTCAACGTTCGCCAACGAAACAAAGGTTACAATCGATACCCGCGCGGTGTATATTTCCTAGCCGGATCAGTCGTACAACTTCCCGTGGGCGTATTTTCGACTCTATCGAACAGAGAATGTTTGACGGCTGGGTCGATTGGATTTACGATGTTTGCTAAGGAATGATGCATCCGGAAAATGCGGCCTCGGCATGGAGGGCAGCCGTACACTTTTGACGTCCATTTCTAGTCTTTTCCGTTCACCGACTTCTTTTCGAGGTACACATGGCTCGCGATCGCAACGTTAATGTTTGGCAAGCCTACGTGATTGTCATGTCGATTGTGAGCGTCGCTTGCCTCGGCGCTTTGATCTTGACGGTCTTTGTTTCTGGAACGAATTACAAAACCGCTGAGGCCGCTATAGAAAAGGAAAAGGCTGCGGTCGAGTCGCAACGCAAGGCAGAAAATGCCAAGCAAATCCTACAACATATCGTGGGAGTGAAATCTCTTGGAGATGAAGGGTTTTCGCAACTTGCTTCAGGAGTCAGTGGAGATAACGAGCTTGCGGCCGCGATCAGTGCTTACAACGCAAACAAGTCGATGTTTGGCCAGGCAACAGGGGAGCAAAGCTATTCCAAGCTCATCGAAACGCTGACCCGTGAGCTGCGAAACCGAAATCTGGCGGTCGAGCAGCAGGCAAAAGAAGAAATTAAAATGCGCGACAGCTACGACAAGACTATCGAACGTGAAACCAAAGCGAGAGAAGCGGAACAACAAAATGCCCAGGAATTTGCCAAACAATTGGAGAAAGAGCGAACGGATTACATTGCCAAAGTCGACGCGCAACAAAAGCTCATGACCAACTTGGAGACAGAAAAAGCCGCGTTGGTATCTCTCCACAACAAAAAACTTGGAGAGGCCACTGACAACATTAACAAATTGACAAAAGAAAATGAGGACATGAAAAAACGCATCGATCAATTGGTGCGAAAGTTAGACGAAATCCAGGGCCAGGATTTCCAATATGCCCAAGGCAGAATTACCCAAGTGACAGATGGAGGCGAGACAGTTTACATCAACTTGGGCAAGTCCCATTTGTTGCGTCCCGGAGTAACCTTTGGCGTTATTGACGGGGATACAACACGCGTTTCTGAGGCCCGTCCAAAGGCAAGAATTGAAGTGGTTTCTATCGTCTCGGAAGATGTCGCTAGGTGCAAAGTACTTTCGGATCGAGCTCCAACAACCATCTTGGTTCATGATGTGATCTATTCTCCACTTTGGCAACCTGGAAAGGTTGTTGAAATCGCTTTGGTTGGCAAAATGGACACCGACGGTGACGGCAAGGATGATCGTGAAGTCCTAAAGAACTTGATTCGCCAAGCGGGAGGCCGAGTGACCGCCGATCTAACGCCTGCGGGTAAACTAGAAGGTGCACTCAACGAACAAACGAGATTCCTGGTTATGGGCGAAGATTTTAAGGTACGCGGAAAACCGCTAGATGCTTTAGAGACGGACGTCGCTAAAAAACGAAACGATTTGGAGGCCCAGGCGAGAACGCTGGCGATTACCAAAATCAACTTGGATAAATTGTTGGGCTGGATTCGAAGCTCAAATTCGAACGACGTCGTTCCGCTCGGAAATGGATTACGGTCGAAACCTTCGGATTATCTGCCCCACAATGGTAGTGCAACCGCCAATGGAAGAGTTTCCGAGCTTTATCAATCCCGTGACGGGAAATCCAAACCGAGTGCCCCGTAAGACTTGGCGGGTTATGTGGTTTGGTGAAAGTTTGCTAGCTTTTCTGGTTTTTTTGAAAAAATAGCTTGTAATCCGTAAGCAAGCAGGATATCAATAATTGTCGAAGTTTTTTTACGGAGAGTTGGTTCTCTATTAACAGGATATACAACATGAGATTTGGTTTGCGTTCAAAGAGCTTTGTGGCTGCCTTCGGTTTGGCCATGGCATCGGGCTTGACTTTTGGTATGCAATCAGGCGTTTTTGCCGACGAAACGATTCCGGCAGTCAAAGCAACTGAAGCATCGCCATACCTAAATCAGCTTTTTTCAAAGCAATGGGTTCGATTGTCCAGCGACAATTCGATTTCGGGCAGTTTGGTGCAGTTGTCGGACGAAGACAAGAACGTACTTGCTGGTCTCCCTGTGGCGCTGGTTAGGGATGGCCAAGTTGCTTACCGTAGCAAGGCAGACGCAAGCGGTGCATTCCGATTTAGCGGAGTTGAAGTAGGCTCCTATTCGTTGGTTGCTCGCACCAACGAATCCATTGCAGCGTTTTCCCTCCAAGTCCTAGATGCATCCAACAAACACTTGACAAGTGAAGTCGAAGTTCGAGTGATTCGTCCAGCTGGTAACAAGGTCAAGGAAATCCTTCGTGCTCAGGCACTGCCAACCTATGCGGTTCGAAGCACTCCAGTGGCGACGATCGAAAAAGATCCTCTCGAATCTTCGCGATCATTCAGCAAGTCGCACGTTGTCAAAGCCGATTCGCAAGGTAACTTGGTCGGTCAACTCGGTGCTGTTGGAACTGCATCCGACCTGAGCGAAATGCAAGTCTATGTACTCAAAGATGGTCAAGAAGTTGCAAAGACCAGGGCCGACAAAAACGGCAAGTTCACATTCGAAGGACTCGCACCGGGTGTTTATGGTTTCATCGCTGCTGGTAATTCCGGATTTGCCGCGACCTCGTTCCAACTGATTAATGCGTCGATTGCTTCTTCGAAGGCAGATGATGGTTCGCGATACATATCGATTTTCGGAAACGCATGCAACCAAATGAACGTTGAAGTCGTTCAATGCAGCGAAGTTGTTGCTTGCGAAGCAGCTCCTGTCCAAGTTGTCCAAGAATCGATTGTCGAAGCTCCAATTGTGGAGACTTGCGGCGAAATGGTTGTTGACGAATGCGGCGCAGCTCCCTGCGG
>JBEBHM010000299.1:0-9714 GCA_040080875.1 Pirellula sp. | reverse complement strand
CGAAGACACTGCTGGCGAAAAAATTCGATCGCCGAAACGCAAAATGAGCAGTTTCAAAATCACTACAATGTCGGGCGCGTCTTAACAAGATCCACTACGTCCAACCCCAAATTTTAATCTGGACAGAGCACTAGCGCGTTGCCCAGCTTAGATTTTTGGGTAGTGGACCTTGTTAAAGGTCCTGTGGCTCAGGGATCTTTAACAAGATCCACTACGTCCAACCCCAAATTTTAATCTGGACAGAGCACTAGCGCGTTGCCAGAGTTTAGTTTTGGACGCAGCCGCAGTGCGTTAGTGCCAGAAACCGGAAGTCTCTTCCGGTTTCTTGGTTTGAGGTTCACAAAAACACCTTTTGAGTGACATTTCGCATCTGCCCCGCTTCGCGAATCGCTGGTTACAATGTCACTGTTCCCCACGCTCGATTATCACATAAAACTGCGAGTCCGTTATGAATCGCCCTTTTTGCATTTCAATGACCTGCTGGTGCTTACTTCAGCTTGTTGCAACCGAGGTGAAGTCCCAGGAGCCGTCTACTCGTCCAAGCAAACCAAACGCTCCGGCGGCACAAAGCAGCGCCAGGCCAAATCCATTGTTGGCTTCTATCGAGGACAAGCCAGGATTGCCAAGGGTCTTGTTGATCGGAGATTCCATATCCATTGGGTACACGTTGGCTGTCAGGGATCAGCTCAAGGACGTGGCAAACGTGCATCGCATTCCGACGAACGGAGGTCCAACCACGAACGGCATTAAGAACTTGAAGAAATGGCTTGGTGACAAGAAGTGGGATGTCATTCATTTCAATTGGGGGCTCCATGACTTGAAATATATCCAGGACGACGCATCCAAGTTGGCCGACCCCAAAGCACCCGGAAGCCATCATCAAGTTTCGCTGAGCGAGTACGAGAAAAATCTTCGCGAATTGGTTTCGCAGCTTAAAGACAGTGGTGCCCAATTGATTTGGTGTTCTACCACCCCAGTCCCTGAAGGGGCAGCGGGACGGGTGCCGGGCGACGAAATCAAATTCAACGAAGTTGCTTTTCGCGTCATGAAGGACACGGGAGTCCGTATCAACGACTTGTATGGACACGCAATGTCCAAATCCAATATCCAAATGCCAGCCAACGTTCATTACGATGCGGCTGGCTCGGAATTTCTTGCCACCAAAGTTTCATCTGAAATCAAGGCTTGCTTGTCTAAGTAACATTCGTAATCAAGACTACATCAATGCATCGATTCTATTTTTTTGTTTTGCTAACTTGGTTTTGTACATCGGTCGCGTTCGCCGAAAACTGGGGTGGGTGGCGAGGACCACGCGGGGACGGTACAAGTCTCGAGGCTGACATTCCGAGTCGTTGGAATGGAGTTACCGGTGAAGGTATCGCTTGGAAAGTGGGCTTGCCTGGAACGGGTCACTCATCGCCCATCGTTTGGGACAACAATGTATTCGTGACCGCTTGCAATGAAGACACACACGAGCGAATGTTGATGTGCTTGGATCGACGTAACGGAAAGCTCCAATGGAAAACGACGGTGGTGAATTCCGCCCTGGAAAGCAAACATCAATTGAACAGCTACGCGTCCGGAACTCCTGCGACGGACGGAAAGTCGGTGATCGTTTCGTTTCTTGAAGCTGATGGCACCGAGGAAGTGGCAAAGAATGTTGGCCAGCCTCGAATCATCAAGACAGGAATCATGACTGTGGGCAGTTATGACATGCATGGCAAGCAACAATGGATCAAGCAACTGGGACGATTCAGCAGTGCGCATGGCTTTTGCAGTTCGCCGGTTTTCTACAAGGGCTTGTTGATCATCAACGGCGATCACGACGGCGAGTCCCATGTCTTTGCCTTGAACCAAAAGTCTGGGGACATCGTTTGGAAATTCCCGCGTGTGTATCAAACTCGCAGTTACTGCACGCCGATCATTCGCGAGGTGGCTGGCAAGACACAGTTGGTCATGTCTGGGAGCAAGCAAGTTGTTAGTTTAGATCCCAACACGGGCAAGCCTTACTGGACTGTCGAGGGACCGACCGAGCAGTTCGTCGCTTCGATGGTCTTCGATGGTGGCAAATTTTACTTGACCGCTGGATTTCCCGACTATTTTGTGATGGCGATCCGTCCTGAGGGCTCCGGAGATGTCAGCAAGTCGCACGTGGCGTGGTCGAGTACCGAAGCGAAATGCTATGTCCCCTCGCCTGTCCTGGCCGGTGGTCGGTTGTTCGTAGTGGATGATCGGGGCACGATCAATTGCTTTGAGACCGAGAGCGGAAAGCGCGCATGGCAAGCCAGACTCGGTGGACATTACAGTGCCTCGTTGGTGACGGCCGGTGGATTAGTGTATTGTACTGCCGACGATGGCACGGTCCGAGTCGTTCGGCCGGGAGACTCATTCGAGATCGTCAGTGAAAATCCGCTAGGCGAAAACAGTTTCGCATCCCCGGCGATTTCGCAGAGCCAGATCTTTATTCGAGGTGAACGGCATCTGTTCGCCATCGGCACGGGAGCCAGTTCAGTTCGTCAGTGAGCCGATGCGTTGGTTGGCTTCGAGGTTCGCTTTTTCAAGCACTTCGCTGAGTTTGATCGGCGCGCCACCTTTGCGTTTCGATTCATCGGCCGCTTCCATGAATGCAAACATTTCGATGGTTTCTTGGGCGGCGACTGGCACTGGGGCACCATCGAAAAACTTGGCGACTTCGGCAACCAGCGGAGCATAGCCTTCGTATTTGCCGCCGATTTCTTCGTTGTTGGCCCCGAATACAACCAGACCATAGGCCTCCGATTTGATCTGATCGCGATTGCCTCGATAGATGCCAAAGCGTCCACCGCTCCAATGTCCAACGACGACATCGGTGCCTGGACTCGTGGTGCGAGAAACACTTTGGCAGCCGGTCCCCATCACGGTGTATAGCGACTCTACTCCATGAATCCCGTACCAAAACAGATCTGGGTGCGTGGACTCCAACGAGCATGGGCTCCAAGACATAGCGCCATGAATGTCGCTCCTGAGTTTGGCATCGGAACGGTATTTCCAAATGCCTGGGCTGAACCGCAACGAGGAACTGCTGAACCATTTGCCCTCGAATTTTTTGGCGACCATGTCGATCAGTACGGCATCCGTAAGAGAGCCAGCCAGCGGCTTGTCGATGAACAATGGTTTGCGCGCTCGAAGAGCCGGAATGGCTTGTTCCAAATGTTTTCGTCCGTCCAAACTATGAATGATCACCGCGTCCACTTGGGATACCAGTTCATCGACGGAATCCACCATCTTTACACCGAGCGAAGCCAATTCCTTGGTGTAGTTTGGAACGCGGCTGATGCTGCTTTCGATGTCGGGACTCCCGCCCGGAAACGCCGCTACGATTTGTTGTTTCGCGAGGAGCCCTTCGGCTTTCTCCGAATTCCATAGTTTGGCAAAGGCTGGGGCGTGCGACGTATCCAAGCCAATCATCCCAATACGAAGCACACCGGAATTTGGACTCGAGGGCGCTTGCTGCGCATGTACATGGCTCACGGCTAAACTCACAATCAGAATGACGAAGCGAAAGGGTAGGTGTCTCATGGCGGGTCCTGCAAGGCTGGGCTGAAAATGGGTAGGTTGATGTGCGGCAAGGATTCCGGAACAGCGCTGACCTCGACACGAATCGGTTGTCCTGCATGAAGCTGCCATGCGCCTTCGTGTGCGGCAGTTCGCGATTGAATTGTGAGTCGCGATCTCGGGGATCCTTGAAATAATTCGGCATTCGATGCTTCGAATTCAAAGGTATGAACCGCCATGTTGTTGGCGGGCTCAAAACGACGCGTGACCCGCGAAGGGACGATCGCTTGGTCGGTCTCCAAACCCACTCGAATCGATCCGACGCCCTTCGATCGATCGCCGTGCGATTCGGTAATCTGTACTTCTAAGCCACCCGAATTTGCTCGGTTTGCGATGATGTGAATGCCCAACTTGACATCTTCGACTCCGCTGACCGCGATGCCTTCCGAATAACGCTGTAAGTTTTGTTTCACTTGCTCGAACGGAATCGATTGCAAATTCGGAGTTGGTTCGTACTTCACCCAAACGCGAACGTCTGCCGACGTTGCAGAGGCAGGCCAATTGGACGCGAGCCAGTTTACTAGAGGGACGGGTGTCCTTGGTTCATAATTTGCATCATAAAAGTAGTACGTTTGGCGTGGCGATTCGGTATTGGTCACTACAGGCGTTACCTCAATCCAAAGCTGAGTTGGCCGCGGCGTAAAATGGCTGTCGGGGTCTTGGAACGAGATCGGGAAATGGATTCCGTTTTGGAGCTGCGATGGACGATGAACACGCACAATCATGCGACCGCTTTCCCCTGCCCGAACAAGCGTCGCAGCGCGGGGCGCGGATTTATCATAGGGCTTGCTGACGATATCCTGCCCGTCTTCAGTCAGGTGTAACTCAAGAGATTCGCCGCCCTGGAATTGAACCGTCTTTGAGATCGATTGGAAGGAAACATCATACGACTCATTTGCAACCTGCATCAACTCGACGGGCGTATTCAGCTTTGCCTCGACCGCCGAAGTCGAACTTTTGCTTGATTTCTGATTGACTTTAGAGACGCCAAAAGTTCCCAACGAAAGTTGCTCGGAAAGGGCGCGCAAGAGATCGGTTCCGTTTTCGATGTCGTAGTACTTGCCATTGGTATGTTTTGCCAAGTCGAGTAGATTTTTGCGAGCCTGAGAGTTTTGAGTATCCGAGACACCAACCCCCAAAACAAACAAAGGTACCTTGGTGTTGTTCCACGCTCGGTATACCCCATCTAGAGAGGTGATTTCGCCTGGTTCTCCTCCCGGACGCCCTGAGGCATTGAATTGGAAATTATCCCCATCGGTGATGACTACGATACTCTTTGCTGTCGAATTGTCGTCGGCATCGAAGTCTCGGAATGACTCGATGATGGAAAGATAGAGTGGAGATTGTCCCCAAGGGACGATCTTTGAGAGCTTGCTTGCTAGGCCGCCTACCATATCCGTTGTAAACCGTCCTAGTGGAAGAATCGCTTCGACGTCGCGACTTGGGACTAGATCATTTGGAATGGTTTCAGGGTAATTGGGTTGAACAAGGATTTGCGTTTTCCCGCTAGGAGCCCCAGTCTTCGCATCCGCAGGGCGTGACCATCCAAGACGATGCCCGAACAGTCGCACTCCAACCCTTGCATCCGGTCTTGCAGCAATCTGAGTGATCATTCGCAATACACTTTCCTTGGCTACATCTAACCGCGATTGCGACTTCATCGCGATGGCTTCGATGGGGATTTCCTCTCCCATGCTCCACGAGCAGTCCAGTACAAATACAATGGAAGCCTGACGTTTGGTATCGCCAAAGAGCACCAAATCAGCCGAATCGAAGTGGTTTGGTTTGAAATCAACGACGATGCCCTCCCCTACCGAAATCGGCGCGCGATATTCATGGCCACGATAGACTAAAACCGCCTCGTGAGCCAGCGACGGAACCAACGGCTGGGAAACAAGATTGTAGCTAGGCTGATCGGCTTTCATCGGCAACGAAACCCCGACTCGACTCGCCTGCAAAATCCCATTTGTATTGCGTACCAAGAGCGAGGCGAGACCGTCCGGTATGGGTAATTTCCATGATCCGTCGGACGCTGAACTTGAAACAGCAGGCATCACCGCTACTTCAAATCGGATGCGATCCGAAGTTGGTCCCGGCGTGTGCAGCTTGACCGAAGTTTTGATTCCATAGCGAGCGATGGGACCAAGGACTTGGGTTTTTTCTTTCACGGCGCGAACGGTCGCAGCCATCGTTCCTGTTGATCCTTGTATCCGGGAAGCATAGTCCAAGACCTGTTTTACCGAGCGTTCAAAGTAGGACTCCGCACCTTTGCCTATGGTTGTATCGCCATTTCCATCCGCGTAAAAATCATCCGCAATGCGGTTCGCGTACCAGTGCAAGAGATCCTTGAAAGCAAGTCTGCGGAAATTCAAAGCGCTGTTCGCTTCAAACGGTATGGGACATACTGGTGCAATCGCCCGTTCCATTTGCTCTGAATATGCGGCATTGATCCATCCGTCAGAATCGGAGTCTGGAGACTGCTTAACTCCGGAGCTCTCGCACCAATCCTCAACTCGGCTTGAGCCAAAAAGCTGCATGGACTGGAAGCATCGGCGCAACCGCGAATTTCCTAAATCAATGGCACCGAGTTCTCGATCCCGGTCATTCGATTTTGCATCTGCTTGAGCCGACATGGATTCAAGCGATAATCCGTCTTTCAAGGCTAATAACGCGCCCAGCGGGTGGAGTCCCCAGTTTCTCATTCTGTCAGCGTAACGAGTCCGTTTCGAGCCAGATTGCTCGCTCAAGTTAATTGCGGACTCTGATATCGTCTTTCCAACAATCATTCGTTTCGGCAATGCAAAAACCGATTCTGATTCCCATGGTTGCTCCGCTCCATTCGGGCGAAACGAATCCCGCATTTTCTGAGCAAGAAGTTTTCGTAGAGATGCCCTATCATCAACTGCCAGAAACGGTAACGCCAAGAGAACCTCGACCTCACGTACGACGGTCCCGGTTTCTGCAGAACTACGGCTCGCACGCTCTACATGATCTTTGACCAATCCTTTCAAGGATGTAAGATCACGACGCACTTGTTCAGCAACGTCCATCAGCGATTGTCGTTTTCCATCTCCAAGTTCCGAAACCTTGCCGAGCAACTCGCTCAGCTCATGGAGCCCACCCATCAATCGATTCAGTTCTTGGATTGCCAACTCTTCGCGGAAGAAAAGCGAGGTCACTTCCTGGCTGTTATTTATAAACTGTGAAGAGTCCTGAGATGGGTTACCCTCTGAGTCAGACTTGCTCCAATGGCCAAGATTGTCGAAAACCGTCTCCGTAGAACAAATCCAGTTGGCTAGGTACGCCACTTCCGCGAAACCTTGATCTCGTAATCGCAAAGCGGAGTCAACGAGCAAGGCAGTACTGTCACTGCGTTCGATTTGAGAAAGTGCCATTCTCAAGCCACTCCATGACTCTTGATTGTCTGTAACAAGTATCGAGTCAAGAGAACCAAGAACAAGTTGATCTTCTGCATTACGTCGTTCGACGTCGTTCACCGATAGGGCAGGCCGACGCCAACGATGGCCGCGAATGTCACCATGAATTGCTAACTTCTCACAGCGATCGCGAAGCGCAAACAACTCCTGGACCACACTGTGTTCCGACCATCTTGTTAGGCAATCGTATTTTTTTGATATCCCAAGAAAATTCAGTTCATTCCATTGCGATGCCTGTGGTATTAAGCCAACCGAAGCAGTCACCTTGAGAACAGGTTGATCCTGATCGATGGCGGCGCTGAGGAGACGTCCTCGAAGAGTGCTGGCCACGTCGGGCGGGATTTCGCCTATATACTCTTGCAACGCCAACGATGGAAGATGGGATGGTAAGTCAACGGTCTCAGTCAGTTCCTGGAGTATGTTTGCTTTGGCGACTTCATTGCTTGAGCTCGAGACGACTTTTGCCCGTTCTACGGATTCCTTTAACCGTTTACTAAGCGATGGGAACACTTGTTTGGAAGCTAACTCGGTATAGCCTGAACCCGCCGTGGAGAGTTCTTCCAACCAAAGCAGCTTACGTTCGAGGTCCGCCCAGTTTTTTGGATCGTACCGATATACAGCCAAGTCCCTCAACTCTTCCATCGACTGCCAGAGTTTAGAAAGATCGTCTGACGACGGCGTGGATACTGCAATCTCGGTATGCTGAGTCGCAGCAAATTGCCTGGATAATTCGCCGCCTTTTAGAGACCATGTGACGCGAAAATCTTCGAAACTCTTGGGGATAGTAATAGGTGTTTGGGACGTATTCCGTTGCAACCGAGCCCAGCCGTCGACGGATACAGCCAAGTAGTCTGTCAGCTCGCGCATAGAGACTGCCCCATCCCCATTGCCTGTTGCCGGACGAGACTGCGTGGATGGACGATCGGCCGCACCTGCGAGTCCGAGTCGCAACTCGCGGCCGAAAATGGAGCTGTGTAGCTCCAATCCAGACCACGATCGTTGGTCGGATGAGCAAGAGGAGAGCACTACCATGGCTTCTGGTCGCGACGTAGCTGCCCAAGACTCCAATCGATCGACAAACGTGTTGTTCAGTTGAGCGATACTCCAGTTGACTTGTTGATGGACGCAATCCAAAACGAGTAGAACCTTGACACCCGATGGGGTATTTGCTGCAATCGTTTCTCCGAGCTCGTCCATCGTGATCCACTGGGTTGTCGCAACGCAGCTTGCGGCTGGCGGAATGAGACACGCGTCCCCCTCCTCGTTCACGGCACCGTGCATATTGAGATAAAGGACTAACGTTCCCGCTCGTTTTGCAATCGAAGAAGCTTGCCGAAGCTGTGTGCGAAGGTCCTCAAGACAAGTAGATTTTGATTGCCAGGCTTTGCTGGAGTCTTTCCAGTGCATGGCCTTTCCATGCAAGGAAGCCAACCCTTCCACGTCTTCCTTGGCCCAGCCGTTAGGAGGCAACGGCCATACATAACTCGTGACACCAACTGTTATGATCGGCGTTTTTACCGGCGCGTGCAGCAAGAGATAAACAAACGCCGAAAGAAGAGTAACGGAGAGTAGCACGAACGACAGCAACGTTCGGCGAACTCTGCGAAGCGGAGCATCCAGCTGCCCTCCGCTCGCTCGCGCGTTCTCCGTCTGCCAGCGGTGACGAACAGGCTCAACAACCCTTTCGGATTGGCCTTTCCAACTCCGCAGGTTCTCGCCATCTTTTCTCATCTTAGTCTCGCTGCCGTTCTGTCGAGGCCGGAATCACGTATTGCAACGATAGGTTGCTCTTATTTGACTGAATTGGCGAGTCAAAAACAGTCCAAATCTGGCTTTGCGAGCGTAGAAGTCCTATCAATCGAAACTCTGCGGCTCGTTTTCGCTCGCTGAGGATCTCATTTCGAATACGATCGACAACCGTTGGAAGAGGCAGGTACCCATCCTCATGACGTTCGAGTACGCGCAATAGATGGAGATCCCCATCGGACTCCATCGTGTTCGAAACCTGACCTATTGGAAGATGTTTTAGTGCGGACCGTTCGAACGATGGCTTTACACTCTCGACCTCGGTCCAACCATGGGTATGTACGTCGATTTTGTCCCGCGAGAACTCGGCAGGCGGATCTACTGCGATACCCAATGAACGATTTCGCAAATACGCTGCAATCGCAACTGCGACATCATGAGTAGAACACTCGTCTACCTTGACGGTCATGCGTTCCCAACGAACTCTAGATGCGATGCGAAATTGTTCACGATGAATCTCGTAATACGCGAACAATTCTTGCGATGTTATTTGTGCATCGACGTGGAGCCGGCTTTCAAACCATGCTTGAATTTCTTGTGCACTTGGAGAGGCTGGAATTATTCCTGGAGCTGCTTCACGCAACTCATTTTGGTATTGCTGTCCGATCAACTTCCAATCGATCAATCGCGTTAGTTCCAAGGCGATTTGCTTGCGGCGAACGGCTGGATCGTTCGAATTCAGTTCTTCTGCATTCCTCATGCGCGCCTCCACCAACGGAAGCGCTTGGCTTTCATAGATGGGTTCGCCATTCACCGTAGCCAGCATCATGTCGGCTACTTGAGATGCTGGCGCTGGTGCATTGAAGCTGACTAGTTGAATGCCTTCAAACAACGAAGATGGAGCGGTCTGTTTCAATGAACTCACATCGGATGTTGG
>JBEBHM010001029.1:0-2565 GCA_040080875.1 Pirellula sp. | reverse complement strand
CTCCTGGAGAATTCCCTTAGGCCGCTTACACCGTTGGGAATTCCATCTGCTTCCAGAGTAACTCCGTTTCCGTTGACGCCAAGCGTTCTCCTGCTTATTCAAGCCGGACCTGCCACCGAAAAGGGTGCCATAATCGCTTTACACCGCGTCGCCATAACCAAAAATTCTGTCGGGAGCAGGCTTGCACTGTTCAATTGCAACGGTGGCAAGCCAACAAACGCCAACAGCGGTTTGGCTCGAAGCCTGAAAACCTCCAAAAGAGCGATGAAAAGGAACGACTAAGGCGGCTAAAGAGAGCATTGACGGTCTCACCTGTCATCAATTCTCGACCATTGCCCGAAAGCGACACTTCTGTCGAATCGTGGTCACGCCCCAATCCAATTCCAAAAGATTTTTGTGACCGGCCAGGTTGCTACGACCCCAAAA
Source organism: Pirellula sp. (assembly GCA_040080875.1). Taxonomy (GTDB): domain Bacteria; phylum Planctomycetota; class Planctomycetia; order Pirellulales; family Pirellulaceae; genus JBKCUI01. The sequence continues at coordinate 2,139 of JBEBHM010001029.1, read as the reverse complement.
CTGAGTCACAACGCAACACTGCCAAATACTGCGGAATTGCCTGTCGAAATGCAGTCCTGCGTGTGCGAGAGCGAGATCGTGAATATCGAACGGCTCGCTATCGCTGGCCTCAATCGACCGTGAACTATTCGGGTTCCTCGACTGCTCAGGTACCGTTGCTTCCCTCAAAAAGGAGCAACTATCATGATTCAGAAGCAGGTCCTCGACCCAAAACGCGTTCGCCGCCTACCCAAGTGTGATTGGTCGTGGGTTGATCGACGCTTTCAGCGTCTATTCGCGTCCAAACTCTCTGGCGATGCCGTCTTTCTTTACTTCACTCTGGTCGCGGTAAGCGACAAGAACGGGTTGTCCTATTACAGCGATAACTCGTTGGCTCTGATGATACGCACTTCGCTGCTTGCCTTGTCCAAGGCTCGCGAGGAACTGATCCATCTTGACCTCATCGCATACCAAGCACCACTGGTGCAAGTTCTGTCACTACCATCAGATCAACCAAACCGAGTTCGTAACGCTGAACCGAATTCCTCGCCAACCACAGACGAAGCGATCGATCTTCAGTTGCTGATCGCTTCCTTGGCTCAAAAATCCTCTGTCCCTCAGAAACATCTTACGCCATGAAAGTGTCGCTATGGGCTGAGATCCGTCGCCTTCACGAAATCGAACAACTCAACTGCAGTGAGATTGCGGTCAAGCTCAACCGCTCTCGCTACCTGGTAACACGCGCGCTCGGCACCAGCCAACCGCCTATCAACAAACCATCAGCACCACGAACCAAGCTGCTCGATCCCTTTCGAGAACGCATTGCGAAAATTCTTGATCGGGTACCAAACCGATGAAATACTCATGACGAACGTGCGTCCGACAGCCGTGGTCGAATTCGATTGCAATCGTTATACGGTTCCTCCTGGGCTAGTTCGAAAGACAGTAACGCTTCTGGCAGGGGCGGACACGATTCGAATCCTTCATCAAGCGGAGCAGGTCGCAATTCACTCTCGTTCTTATGACAAACGCAAAACGATCTCTCAACCACAACATCAAGTGGAAGCCTTGCGAATGCGTCGCAAGCAAGGAGCGACGGAACTGGAAGCCAACTTCATAGCACTTGGTCAAGAAGCACAAGCGTTCCGTTTAGCTATCTCGAAGCTGCCGGTGCGTGCTTCGCTTCACATTAAGAGGATTACGCAACTTGTTGACTTGTACGGACGCGAGTGTGTCCTGAAAGCCATGCGAGATGCCTTGCACTATCAAACGGTCGATGCAGCGTATGTCGAATCCCTCGTGGTCCAAGCCAGACGCAAGGCCTCGCTTCCATCGCCCACTTCGGTGCAGCCCAAACGAAAAGAACTGATTCAACTCGAACTTGAGATCCCTGACCCAGGTCGCTACGACCGATTTACCCACGAGGATGACGATGAGCAAAGCCAAGCATGATCAACTTTACGAAGATCTTCTGCTCCTTAAACTCAATCATATAGCTGATCACTATCGCGAAGTTCTTGACGAGGCAGCCCGGAAGAGCAGTCCGATGCTTGAGGTTCTCATTCAGCTTGTGAGCGGTCAGTTATCAGCCCGGCGCGATGGTGCGTTGGCTCGTAGGATCCAGGCGGCACACTTACCGAAGCTCAAGACGCTCACGGAATATGACTTTAGCTTCCCGAAGCGGATCGCCAAACAGAAAATTTTACGGCTATTCGATCTTCAATTTATCGATACGTTTGGATGCGCGGTTCTGATCGGTTCGACAGGCTTGGGAAAAACACATCTGTTGACTGCATTGGGCTACGCAGCCTGCGAAAGAGGGATCAGCGTCCGGTTCACTCGAGCCATTGACATGATCAATGTTCTGACAACGGCCCATCACAATGGGACGTTGGAGAAAAGACTGAAAGAGTATGTGCGCCCTCAACTTCTTCTCCTCGATGAGCTGGGGTATCTTCCGATTGACAAACGCGGTGCGGACCTGATGTTCCAAGTCGTGGCATCCCGATATGAAACCGGATCGATCGTGATATCGACGAACCTAGTGTTCAAAGAATGGGGCCAGATCTTCGACATCGACAATACTCTCGCGACTGCCATGATCGACCGGCTGATGCATCACGGGGAGGCGATCTTAATTCAAGGAGAAAGCTACCGAAC
>JBEBHM010000298.1:0-9719 GCA_040080875.1 Pirellula sp. | reverse complement strand
AAATCCTGGCTCGCATCAGCCAAATGAAACGCAAACGCAAAGCCAAGCAGCGACTCTATACGATTGGATTTTTGTCGTTTGCGATCGCCTTCCTCGCGTTTGCTGCATTTAGGTTCATGACAATTCCATCGCAGGTCGCAAAGCTCGACGGTGGGCCGAGAAACCATGCGGAACCGCTTCGTTCCAAGCCGAATGCAACAAGCGAGTCAACCGAGGGGAAAGTCCAGCTACAAGAACCCGAAAACGCACAACATTCGAGCTTGCCAAGCCTTGTTAAGGATGAGGTGGAATCGTTGATAGGGCCAGTAGATGCTGGCCAGGAGACGGTTATGGTCAGCCCATTACTCACGCGTAAGAACGAAGATGCACAAGCAAATGCCCCATTGACGAGCCCGCCGATGAACAACGTACCAGCTTCTGACGCTGTGCCCCTTGGTCCGGAAGCGGCAGCCCAGTGCGTTTCCGCGATGAAGAGCGCTAGGCAGGCAATCGAAGCAGCCAATTTCATCGCGTTCCACGAGCAAATCCAAATCGCGCATGCGACGGCCACCAAAGAACTGCAAGCGAAATGCAAGAGACTCGATCAATTGGGACAGTTGTATGAGATATTCATCAAATCGGTGAAGTCCACTAAATCCAAAGTGGAAGCAGGTGATACCGTAACCGTTGGAAAGCAAAGGATTAGCATTGTAGAAATCGGCGACACGGAGATCGTCGTGCGGATCCAAGGCAACAGAGAAAGCTATGCGTGGGATCGACTACCCCCCGGGCTTGCGACCGCCATGGCGGATCTTGCATTGAGCAAAGAATCAGCGACCGATCTTGCGGCGCGTGCGGTGTACTTTTCAATATCGCCAGCACGAAACGAGCTCTCATCGCAAAAAGCCAAAGAGTGGTTTGAAAAATCGGTCGGAAAAGAGGAGATCCGAGAGGATTTACCCCAAGCATTGACGGATACTTACGAATAACCAACTACCGTAGTATCGCTGCACGCGGAGCCGACCCGATGGAAACCGATCCAATACCTCCGATCTTGCATCGCCAGCCAGAGCCTAAAGAGGCTGTGGAACCGATCGTCTCGAAACCGAACGTCCCTGAACCGAACATCCCTGGGCTAAACTCACTTGAGTCGAATGTCCCCAACCGGATGACGACCAACCGGATGACGACGGGAAACATAGATTGCCAGTCGCCTCCTTTTTGGAAGAAGCGGCTCTTGTCCTTGGGTTTTGTGGGGGTATTGCTAATCGGTGTCGGGTGGGCAACGGCTCCAAAAGCACGACTTTCGCAACGCGTGGACGAAGTCTCCGAAAAGGTCGACGTAACCGTTCAATCGATCGTAGGCCACGTGGATTCAGCCATGAATGCCGACATCGAGCATCATCAATTGTCTAAAGCGGATCAGGCCGATTGGTACACCATCGTCCGGCGCATTGGATTGGCGTTGATCGGAAACGGCTCATCGCTTGAAGAAATACGAGTCCTTGAACAACTGCCTGCACCCGAGCGAATCGGATGGTGGACCGAGTATTTACTCAGGGATCGACGCTCTTCGGACTATCTTGCCGAACGTTGGACGAGAGCGACGGTGGGCTCTAACAATGGGCCTTTTCTTGTGTTCCGCAGGAGAAAGTACGTTGATTGGTTGGCCGATCAACTCGAGAACAACACACCCTACGATGTCTGGGTTCGACAACTGATTTGTGCTCAGGGATCGTCGACCGATGCGCCCGAAGTGAACTTCTTGACTGCTACCTTGGACTCGGCCGACAACCGGAAACCGGATGCGATTCGGCTGGCGGGCCGCACCTCGCGAGCGTTTCTTGCGCAGCGAATTGATTGCCTGCAATGCCACCAAGATTATCTTGGCAAAGTGGGTTTTACCGACCAGTTAAGCGTGGAGTCGGACGAGGAACCAGAATCAGGGCACCGGGAGCAGCAGCATGCAATGCGTATGGGTGAGCAAGCCGATTTTCATCAGCTAGCCGCCTTCTTTTCCGGAGTGCGTTTTGAGAACCCGTTCGTGGGACTGAGAAACCGTAATATCGACTACCGCGTTAGGTACTTGAACGACGAACAAGAAACCGAAGTGGAACCAACCGTTCCGTATCGTCGCGATTTATTGCCAGGCGACGGTTCCGCACGAGAACGACTTGCAGCTTGGGTTACGCATCGCGAAAACAAAGCTTTTGCGAGGGCTGCAGTCAATAGAACCTGGGCCTTGCTATTTGGTAAGCCACTTGTTGATCCCGTCGATAGTATTCCGATTGCAGGTCCGTTTCCCAAGAGCCTCGAACTATTGGCTGACGATTTTGCGTCGGGTGGATACGATCTTCAACGGTTGATTCGAACGATTGTTTCCACTCAGGCTTTCCAGCGAGATTCTCGTATAGACCCCGACTTGGGAATCGAAATCGACGAACTGCACGAGCAACACTGGGCCATCTTTCCATTGACGCAGCTACGTCCTGAGCAAGTCGCTGCATCGATTCACCAGGCGTCTCGAATCAAAGCGATCGATGCGGATAGCTCCATCGTTTCGCAATTGGAATTTTTTGGCGGCGTCAACGATTTCATTAAGGCCTACGGCGATCGCGGGGATGATGAATTTCAACAGCAATCCGTGACCATCCCTCAACGCTTGCTCGTGATGAATGGTTCGTTCGTCAGCGAACGAACCAAACACAACCCAATAATGAATGCGGCGACTCGGATTGCCGAGCTAACACGGGATGACAAGGCTGCAGTTACTTCGACCTACCTCTCTGTATTGAATCGAATTCCGTCTGGGACTGAACTGAATGCCTACTGCAGCCAATTGAACAATCAAAAAGGCAAAGCGAGATCCCAGGTCATGAGTAACCTTTTTTGGGTGCTTTTTAACAGCACGGAGTTTCAATGGAACCACTAACGGGCTTTCCGCCGGCAGGCATTCCGTCGGCGGAATGTGAATCCTACCGTCGATTCTCGCGCCGACGCTTCTTAAGTCAGTCGTCCTCCGCAGCGAGTGGGCTTTTGGGGGCTGGTATGCTCACGTATGTTGCCGAGCGACTGGCCGCGGCATCGGACTCCAATCCAACCAAAGGGCAGAACGCAAAGAGCCTTATCGTTTTGTGGCTTCAGGGGGGACCGAGCCAATTGGAAACCTTTGATCCACATTCAGGTTCGATCATCGGCGGGGATACTAAAGCGATCGCCACCTCCGTCAAAGGTCTGCAGCTTTCCGACACTCTGCCGAAAACTGCTGAACTGATGCACCATGCGACCTTGATTCGATCGATGGTCTCTCGCGAGGGTGATCACGAACGCGCGACGTACAACATGAAGACAGGGTGGCGCCCTGACCCAACGCTTATTCATCCATCCATTGGAGCTGTGGTTTGCCATCAGTCACAAAACAACATCGAAATACCTCGTCACGTTTCTATCCTCAGCGAACAGTGGCCTGCTCGCGGTGGATACATGGGGAATGAATTTGACGCTTTTCAAACGGGTGATCCAAAAAACCCTCTACCCAATCTCAGAAACTACTCGGATCCTCAGGTGTTTGCCAATCGAGTGAGCGATCTGCAGGATATTGCTGAAAAGGAATTTCGTCGCGGACGTATTCGAGATCTGGACCGATCCAAGACGCTGCATGAATCGTCGACCAAGCGAGCGACCACCATGATGGCTAGCGAACAGATCAAAGCGTTCGATGTTTTGCAAGAAACGAGCAGCATAGTCTCTTCTTTTGGCGACACTCCTTTTGGACGAGGCTGTCTGGCAGCGGTCCGCTTGATTGAGAACGGCGTCCGATGCGTCGAGGTGGAGTTATCGGGGTGGGACTCACATGTCGACAATCACGGTATTCAGAGCGCCCGTTGCAAAGTACTCGACTCGGCACTCCATGGTCTTTTCGTCCAATTGAACGAACGGGGTCTGCTCGATTCAACGATCGTGATGTGCAGTGGCGAATTCGGTCGAACGCCAAGCATCAACGTAGCTGGCGGGCGCGATCATTGGCCCACTGGCTATAGTACCCTGCTTGCTGGCGGACCTTTTCGACGAGGGCACGTGCATGGAGAAACGACGAATGAAAAGATACAACGCGGGACGGAGCCGTTGACAGGCGTCAAGGACCCGATGGCCATCGAGGACCTGCATACCACCATCCTGCATTCGTTGGGTATCAACTTCTCCCATGAACTTCAAACGCCCATTGGCCGCCCATTAGTTCTAAGCCAAGGGAAAATCATCGCTTCGTTGTTAAGCTAGCGTTTTCGTGCGTCCCAGATGCTGAATTCAGGCTGGAGGATTCGATCGGCCAGCCCAACGAGCGATGAAGAGTGAATTGAGCTACGTTGTAGTCCGCTACCGACCGAACGTAGTCGCGGCGCGCCCCAGACAGCGCATGGATTGCTTGTAGCAATTCGATCGCCAGGCCTTGGCCATTGCGAATCCGCTCATGGTTTCGATCATAAGATTGATTGGCAGCTTGGATTGCCTTTTCGGCCACTTCGATCTGTCGAAACCGAGACTCCGATTGAATTTGTGCTTCGACGACTTCCTGTGCGATTTTGTCGAGTTGGCGCATTTCCAGGGCTCGAGCTTGACTGATCCTTGATTGCGCTTCGCGACGGCTAGCTCGTTCACCAATCCCGAGTTGGCGCACTTCCCAGTACGCTCCAGCATCCAAGTCGATTCGATCACCATAGTTGCTCAGGCTGCTGCCCGTACCGCCAGCGAGTCCTCCATAGCTCGCACCCAGGATGACACTCGGCACCAAGGGCGCGTTGCGCTCGCGTTGCAGTCGTTCGACCGCCGCACCTACAAGGTGTTTTGCTTCAGCCAGTTCCGGGCGGTTGGAAAGGGCCATGGCTACCAGCTCTTGTCGCGAAATTTGGCTGTCGACCATCGAGACAGGTACTAATTGTGATTCGGAAGGGACAAGTTGCTGAGAGGCATCCCATCGAATTAGTTGTGCCAGACGCGAAGAGCTAACGAGCGTTGTTTCCTCTGCCCGCAATAACTCGACTTCACGCAGTGCAAGCTCCGCCCTTGCACGGTCGTGATCGGAGGCTAAACCTGAACCGACTCGGGCAAACTCGGCCGTTGTTTTTTCCAGTTTCTGTGCGAGCTCATAGATCTCGCGGGCCACTGCGAGTTCCTGCTGCGTGCGGAGCAAGTCGATATACGCAAGGGCCGTCGCGAGGAGCGAGTCATTAACAACCGCTCGCGATTCGTTTCTTCGCGCGCAATAGGTTCGCTCCGCAATTCGAGGTTGGAAAATCGCATCCGCAATATGATAATGCGACAGCAATCCCGGGACGGCTGGCGAACCAGCCCCGACTGCATTAGCTCCGAAGCCATGGTAGAACGAGCCCCGACTGGTTTCAATGACGTCCCCTACGACATCTTGAATGCGACCCTCGTGCTTGTTGTAGTTGAGCCCAGCTCGAATGGACGGCAGCTTCAATGCATAGGATCTCTCGAGTTGCGCATTGGCTTCCTCGATGCGAGCCCGAGCGAACTGGACTTGCGGATTCTGCCCTGTGGTCAACATCAACGCGGTGCTCAAGTCAATTGTCTGAACATCCGACCGCGACTCCAACGAACCAGGATTATTGGATTCTGGTGTCGGCGAGTCTTGAATGGGTGAATCAAAGTTAGCCGACGCGATTTGAATGAGGTCAGGTGGGTTGATTGCCCTTGCCGACGCGAGAATGATCGAAGAACGTCGGTCCGAATGGGCATTGGTCGTATCCTTGGAAGACTCTCGAAAAGACGAATCGCTTTCGCGGTCGCCACGATTTGCAGTCGACATGGACACAGTGGACACCGACTCGACAGAAGCGATTGCTCGTCGCCCATCGCTCGGTGCACGATGCGCGCTCGGCGATTGGCAACCGCAGGTGATGGCACATGCGATGGTTAATCCAAAGTAGGCGTTTCGTCGTCGCTTGAGGGTCACGTTTGTCGGCTCGCGGAGTTTTCGCACATCTCGTAAACCGTATCGGCAACGAAGTTCCAGTGGTAACGCTCGTAACGAAAGGAGGGCTGACTATCCTCACATTCGGACCGTCTAATCGCTACAACCGGAAAAGATTTGCAAGTCGATCGAGACTATGGATTGCTTGCATTGACATCGGGCAATTTGGCGGAAGCTTTCTTGAACGCTCCAACTCCACGGGAAAACGCAGCCACGTCCACACGTGCGGCTCCAGCTTTTCGAAGCGCGCGCGCGGCGTCGCTCGCCGTCGCACCGCTGGTAACGACGTCATCTATCAACAAAACGCCAGCATCTTGAAGGGACTGCAAAGGTTTGCAAGCAAATGAGTTGACAACCGCCCCCAAACGTTCGTTGATCGACTTGGTCCCCTGTTTCTCAGTCCAGCGTGTTCGATACAAGCAGCGTCGGTTCAACGGCAGACCGATCGCATTCGCAACCTGCTCAGCCAGGACTTCGGCCTGGTTGTAGCGAGTTACGATCCGGCGCATCCAATGTTGAGGAACTGGCACCACGCAATCGAATCGGCTCACGTCGAAATCCTCCGACTGGAGGAGCCAATTCGCCATCTTGATTCCGATTTCAATCGCAAGTGGTTCGTGGTCGGGTTGCTTGATTCTCTTCGTTGCGCGGGCCGCCAGTCCACTGTAAGCGGTATAACAATAGGCTTGGCGAAACGACCATCTGCGTCGTTCACAGTAGTAACAACGTTTCTGTGCCGATCGAGAAACGCGTCGAGCGGCATTGAGGGGAGCACTGCATCGAAGGCACCGATGCTCCGTCGCGACCAACTGGAATTCGCATCTCGCGCAGAGTGCCTCGCGTTGGAGGTCGACGACGGGAGCGTTGCAAAGTCCGCAAACACGAGGGAAGACGAGATCCACAAGGGGTCGGAAATGGTGTCTCCATCGACGAACTCTTTCGTGCTTCATCGTCGGGATCACTTCTTCGTAGTCATTGGTTTCCGACGATTGGGATAGAGCTCTTTGCAAATGTCGCAAACAGTGCCATCGCACTGCCGTGCCGTGCAATGCTCCCGCCCATAAAAAATGATCTGCAGATGAAGCTTGTTCCAAGCAGACTCAGGAAACAGTCTTTTCAGATCTCTTTCCGTTTGTTGTACGTTTCGGCCACTGGTCAATCCCCATCGCTGGGCGAGCCGATGGATGTGTGTATCGACGGGAAATGCGGGGAACCCAAACCCCTGGCTCATGACAACGGATGCTGTCTTATGCCCAACTCCAGGAAGTCGTTCCAGTTCTTCGAATGTATTAGGTACTTGCCCATCATGCTCTCTCACGAGAATTTCTGAAAGTTCTCTGATGGCTTTGGATTTCTGCGGACTCAATCCACAGGGTTGGATGATTTTTCGAATGCTCTCAATCGATTGTTGAGACATATCCCGTGGATTGTCTGCCAGTTCAAAAAGTTGAGGTGTTACGCGGTTGACCATTTTGTCCGTACACTGAGCGCTCAGCAATACGGCGATCAGGAGCGTGTACGTGTCTCGATGGTCGAGAGGGATCGGAGTTTCTGGGTAGAGTTGTTCTAGTTTGGCTAGGATAACGCTTGCCCGTTCGGCCCGTTTCATGCGGATGGACCTGATGCATTACTTGATGAGTTCCAACGTGAGCGGGTACTTCCAAGTTTCACCGTTGTTCGCCTTGATGCCTGCGATGATCGGGAGCACGATTACGGCGATAAGCAGCAAGAAAAACAGGAACACACCGATGACAACGAATGTAAGGATGAAAGAAACAATGGAATAGATGAACATCGAGATTATGAAATTGACAATATTCTTGCCGTGCTGATCCACTCCTGGGAGCTCATCCTTTTTCATTTGCCACATTACGATGGGAGCGACTACGCCTCCAAGCGGAATAATGAAATTAAGCAGCAATGACAAGTGCATGAACATTGCCCATTGTTGACTTTTCTTCGGATCGACTACATCGTTCATTCCAATTGTCCTTTTGTGTGAAAGCATTAGAAGCAATAAATATCGGTCATTCTTCGAAACTTACTATATCCGAATTGGCGCGGGTGCCGACGGCACTCCACACAGATTGTGATACCGATTCGGAAATCGACTGTACATGCCCGTCCAGGAAAACCGCCTTCACCAATCCTGTGTGCCGTGATGCATAGCCCAACTCGATGTCTTCGATAAATGCTCGGTTCCCCAGTTTCCAAGCATTGATACGTATGGCTGTACTGCCGAGAGCTTCCGACATTTCGGAACTCCCCATGCCAGGCGATCCGACGCACCAGTGGTCAATAATCTGAGAACTTCCATTGTGATCTGGCCCAGACACTCCCGGCAAAAAAAGCGTCTCGCCGATCAAGAGTGTATTGCTCAGCCCATCCAAAAAGTCACGATGGCTTAATCGACTGTTGGTGTACATAGCTCCGTCAAGATTGGGCCTGCTCATCAATACTCCTGGACCGGTTTCGTTGCTGACCAAACCCGACGCACAAGCGAGGTAGGTACTCGGATAACGACTGTCAACCACTTGGTCGTAGGTTTCGGGTGCGTTGGACGATGGGCATCGAAACAACGGCAACCGCGTTCGCATCGCATCGATATTGGCTTGATGAGTATCCCAACGGCGATCGGGATCTACCGATGAACGCAGATTGGACTGTTCCATGAACGGGAGGACTTGGCCGCTCCAAAGAAATCGATGACTGTCGGGGAGCGATCGGGAAGTGGAACAGCCCGAGGGGAATACTCCGAACGTGTCAGCGTGGAGGAGGGCAGCCAACCCCATTTGTTTGAGATGGTTCGCACATTGCATCCTTCGAGCTGCTTCTCGGGCAGCTTGCACCGCCGGCAAAAGCAATCCAATCAAAATCCCAATAATTGCGATGACCACCAATAACTCGACCAAGGTGAACGCACGAGCAAATCTTCTAGGGAACATCTTGAGCCTCGATTCAAAAGGCCTTGAAGAAATTGATTGCACACAACGAACACTCGTAGTGTACGGGATTCCGGCTGGTTGCGTGCGACATTCGTTGGACAAAACATCAATCGGCAAGAGCGAACCACGGCACAGTCGCTCTCGGCAAGCAGCGACCCACGGGACAGTCGCTCTCGGCAAGAGCGACCCACGGGACAGGACCGGTTAAACGCTCAATTTGCCTGTTCCGTCGCCGAACGTAGCGTCTTGGATACCGACGATATCCAGCATGGCCGAAAAAAGATTGTTGAGTGGCGTGTACTTGGGATACTCCAATACCCGGCCTGTTTCAATGCGATTACCACCTTTGCCAGCCAGTAGAATTGGCAAATTGTGGTGATCGTGGCGATTTCCATCCGAGATGCAACCACCGTATACGATCAAGGAATGGTCCAACAGATTTCCCTCGCCATCGGATGTCTCTTTGAGCTTCTTTAGGAAATAGCAGAACTGTTCGGCATAGTATTTATCGATCTTGGCAATCTTTTCGATGTTGGTTTGTTGGTTCTCGTGGTGCGAAAGTTGATGATGTCCTTCCTTGACTTCGATCATCGGAAAAGCACGGTTGCTCCCTTCGTTGGCAAGCATGAAAGTAGCGATTCGAGTCGTGTCGGTCCGAAAAGCCAAAACCATCAAGTCGTACATCAGCCGAATATGCTCGGTCGAATCGCTTGGTTTTTCGCTAGGTTCGGCGACATCCGCGGGCAGTGGCACTTGTTCCGCAAATCGATTGATGCGTTGTTCGACTTCGCGCACGCTGGTGA
>JBEBHM010000297.1:0-9721 GCA_040080875.1 Pirellula sp. | reverse complement strand
GAATCCCCAAGGAATAGTCATTGAATTGATAGCTTGACATCTGTTTTAACGCACTTCCAAGATCATTTTCGAGACCACTCGTTCGATGGGAGGCCTGCAAATTCAGTTTGGGGAGCACCGAGTTTTGCGCACCAACAACCGCTTGCCGCCGGACTTCAATCTCTTGCCTTTGCCTTCGAAGACTTGGGTTGTAAGCAATGGCATTACGGATCACCGCATCCACATCCAATTCCGGCAAGCCGCGTTCGGGTTGATCAATCGGTACCAGCAACACCGATTCTTCCAACTCGAGCCCAGACAGTTGTGCCAGATCAAAGCTGGCGTTACGAATTGCCAATTCTGCTGACAATCGTTGTTGAAACAAATCTTCCAGTTTGACCTTGGCTCTGGCTACGTCGGAGTAAATGGCTCGCTCGGCATCGAATCGAGTTTGGACCACTTGAACCATTCTTTGCGCAAGTTCAATGGCCCCATCAACTGCCTTGAGTCGAACATGTTCAGCATGCAGCCGCCAATACAGTTGTTCGATGCTGCGAAGCTGTGATTGGATCGCGGTTTCGATTTGGCTTTTCGATTGCAAGGCTCTCGTCTCTGCGATGCGTACATTGACCAAGTTGACATCCCTACCTCCGCCACGCAAGAGCGGTTTCTCAAGTCTCACAACCAAATCCGATGAATGCGTGGGATTCAATCCGCTGGAATTCCCTTTCGGAAAGAAAAGATAAGCCAGAGATGGCTCATAGCCTACACTGGAGATTAGACCGTTTTCCCATGTCTTGCTGAGCCTGGCATTGAATTCCACTTCATCGATTTGATTTTGCTGAGTCAAGCCTGGGCCGAAAAACGAGTCGGATGGCCGATTGATGTCATTGCCAATTAGGAACGAAGCAAAGTTCGGATCAAATTGGGAAAGAGCGAACTGCCGTGCCTGATTCGAGATCGGGAAATCAAATACGGTGGCCGATTCGATCTCCACTGCGGTATTGAAGGACAAGAACAGTTTTCGCGAAGTCACTGATGAAACGACAAGAAAGTCGAGTGGGACTTCAAGAATTGGAATGTTCTTAAGTATGGTAGGAATGGGGATCGGCTCGCTTGGCGCGTTGGGATTGGGCAACCTTTCTGGTTCCACTTGAGAGGGGATTCCCTTGGAATCGCTTGATACAGGAAGTACAGGGATCGACGCGAAACGAGCAATGGCTAACTTTGGGACAACCGGCGTGTTCTTTGAATTGTTGGATTCACGAATGGAGTTGGCGGACGAACGGTCCGCTGCAAATTCTTGTCCATCCAACGTTGACGCTCCAATGGCCAATACACCAAAGAAGACGACACCAAAGATGAAGCGATGGAATGGTTTCACGGATTGAGCGCGCCACTACAACGGCGATTTTGGATCTGTTGATCAGCGTATTGGGGCCAACGGGTAGGAAGTAATGACTTGGTAAGAAATTCCATCGGTTCCGAATAAACCGATTCATCAATTTAACTGAGGCGTTTTAGAATGATGGCGTTTCCAATCATGTGGGCGAGGCCATATTTCGGATAATTTGCCCGAATTAAGAGCGATTGATTAAAGAATGGACTTTGCCGCATCGGGCAGATGTGGCATTCTGCAAGACAATCTCCGGCTGCATCGCAAACCCAATTCCTAGCTGTGACATTGCGATAGGCTAGTGCTAGTGCTTTGTCCAGATTAAGAATTGGGGTTAGACGTAGTGGATCTTGTTAAAGATCCCTGAACCACAGGACCTTTTACAAGGTCCACTACCCAAAAATCTAAGCTGGACAACGCACTAGGTTACGCGATTGAGGAACAGAACCATTTCCAAAGTTCATTCAACGGTTTGAGTTCATCGGACGATACCGTGCCTCGCGCGTAGGCGATACGATTGTAGAGACTTCCAAGCATCCCGATGTGCTCCTGTTGCTGTGGAAAGCGCCTTGCCAGACGTCGCATGTATTCCTCAGGTGTCTCGTCATCGTGCCGAGTGATGCGATGCTCGTATCCCCATGATAAACACGCCCGATACATGTGCCGTACGATCTGCTCATGCGTCCAACGCTGGCCGCTCGCAAACGGGTTTGCGAACGACTGAAAGGGAGGGAATGGTGACTCGATCAGAGTGGGGTCATCTTCGACAACGTGCTCCGTCGATCGTTTCACCTTGCGACCGAGCAATCCACTTAACCATCGGATATACTCCGCCATCGCATTGGCTATTTCGCGGCGGTAGATAAATCCAAATACGATCGCAACGATGGCCAGTATCAACATCAACAACCAGCGAAAGGCCGAAGGAATGTTCCATTCCAACGAAGGAGACCAGTCGTTCGGTGGGGCTTGCTCTTGTGGCGGCTGATTTTCGTTGCGCGGCGGAGCGTTTGCATCCGGCTGCTGCGAGTCGTTCTCATCCGGTGGCTGTGCATTGTCCTCATTCTGTGGTCGCTGAGCGTTTTGTCTTCGATTTGCTTCGTCTGGTTTTGACGACCGATTGGGTTGTTGTTCTCGCTGGCCAGGATCTTTTGGATCGTTATTTGCGTCGTCTTGCTTCGGTTGATCGCCGTCCGATTTTTCCGCCTCGTTCCGTTCGCTTGACTTGGGCGCCGGCGAATCTCCTGGTGCCGGTTGATTGCCCTTTTGATCACCCTTTTGATCTCCTTGTTTTGAGCCCTGTTCATTGCCCTGGCTTCCGTTTTGATGGGGAGCCCCTTGCTGCTGGGCTTGGCCCTCGGGATCGGGCGCACCGCCCTGGTTTGCCCTGCCCGGGCCACCTTTCCGTGGCGGGTCCTGTGGTCCATTCTGCTGTGGATCGCCCGGTTTTGGGTTTTCACCCTGGACTCCTTTTTCGCCCCATCCCCAAGGGTGAGCTTTCAGATTCTCTCGATCCGTGAACTTGATCGGTGGTTCGAACGCAAACATCGATTGGCTTGGTAACGGCAGCAATGCAATCAACCCCAACAATAGCAAAACGCTGGTCATTCCCACCAACAACCAACGGATCGCAAAGGATGTTTCCATCGGGACGCCGCGCTCTCTCAGGTACTTGCGCAGCGACAGCAATGCGATCAGAACTAGCAAGCAGAACGAGCAAAGCAAATAGACGAATAGGTAGATGAATCCCGACCAACGGCTCGAAGGGTCTCGAATGAAGAACTGTCCCAGTCCGAATACGGGTAATGCGAGCAGTGCGAAATACAAAACCCATGTGCCAGGATTGTGACGTCGTATCTTGTACAACGAGGTCTCCTTGCCGGCTGGTCCCTGTTCGAATTGAACCGCAACCTCTTTCTTTTTCGACGCTTGCTTTCTCTCGCTCCTGACCAATCCCAAGGATTGCAGCAACCCAACGCCAGAACTCTGCGAGCGTTCGCCCATCAATGCGCAATCAAACGTAATGCGGTCCGCAAGAACGGCGACGACCGCGAGCAAAGCGACCGTGATCGGCATACTCAAACTGCTCAGTGGCCCATGAATGACAAACACTTGAGGGGTCATGGCCAAGGTGGATGCAGCCAATGCCATCAGATATGCAATTGCGAGCGGTCGACTTTGTGCGATCGCGATGCGAGCCACCAAAACCGCCGCAAATGTGTAGAGGCCAAGGTTCCACATCAGATGTCCTTTGAAGCCGCCACTGTAGAATACGTTGATGAGGAAAAAGACAAGCGATCCGATCATTCCAATAATGAATATCGGCGCGACAGCTTCTAGAAGGAAGTCGAGACTTTCCGCTCGCAACGTTTTCTTTTTTTTCTCTTCGCTCATGCATCTATCATACCAAGAAAAAAATTCTCCTCGCTGTTCGCCATTATCAACCGCTTCAAATTCTTACTCCTACTCCCACTCTTACTCTTACTCTTACTCTTACTCTTACTCTTACTCTTACTCTTACTCGCGCACGCGCACTCGCACTCGCACTCGCACGCACAGCCGCAGCCGGTACTCTTACTCGAAAATCGCTCCAGATGCAGGACCGTCGCTGCCATACAGTGCCGACGCAGTTGCGGAGCAACGGCTCTACAGACGCAGTTGCGGAGCAACTGCTCTACATGGCTATTCGATCCTTGAGGTGACGATTCGGAGTATCTCTTTCTCGCGTTTGGCCAACAGGATGCCTTGCAACGGCAAAATCCATCGATACAGAAACAGCGACCCAAGAAACCATAGAAAAGAAATCAGCATCGCCATTGGAATCGCAGACGCCTTGCTCATCCAAAAACCGATCGCCCAATCGACGCCGATGGGAATCATGGCCAAGAACGCGATCAACGGTGTGATGGACGTCAGGAGCATGCTTAGCAGCACTGGGGTTAAGTCGAAGTGCTTCGGCTGAATACTACCCGCCGCGATTGGAAAGGGGGCTAGCATCGACATCACGTTGAACAGCAACACAAACAGCGGAATCATGGAAAGCGAAAGAATCAAGCAAGCGATCAGTTTGTCGAAAGCCAATCCCGACAACAGCCCCATGCCAATGGTCAACACCAGCAATTGAACGACAAGGATCGGAAACATGGCCAGATTTCTGCCGAAGAGGATTCGATCTCGAGGCATAGGAGAAAGAACAAAGGCTCTAAAACCTGCCCGGTCGTATCCGAACTGATTCCCCATGATTCCGGACGAAATCAGCAATGCAAAGCCTGAGGCGGCAATGAGGAAACACGCTTTGACATGCTCAATGCCAGGTAGTCGAATGGAAGGCAAGACTCCCAACATCACTACCGGGAATATGAACGGGAGCAAGAAGTACATCTTGACTTCGGGTGCGCGTTTCATCGATTGCCATGTCATGGTGATCATGGCAGATGTTGTTTCGTCCACCCAAGGAATCTGCCATTCAATCATCTTAGTTTTCGATTCTCTTGATGGTATCGCTTGTGTGCTCGATTCCTTGGCCAACTCAATACGATTCGATCCGGTCGTATCTCCCTCGCCGCGATAGTATCGGAGTGTCTGTCGATAGTTTCTGCGCAAGGACAAATAGGCGACAATCGCCAACAATGCTGACTGCCAGAGATAATGTCCGGAACCAGCGACAATCGATTGGGCGGAACCTGCCATCCAAAGAGGAGGCAACCAGAAATTCAGTTGCGTCATGACCTGGATGAACTTGTCATATTCTCGTGCACGCGACTCTGAATCGTTGGCGTGCCGTGCCGCTTCATCCATCTCAGGTCGTGATTCGGAGTTGGATACCGCTTTGTTGTCGTTGGTGGCCCGCTGTTCGGTAGATTCCGAAGTGGAGTTTTCAACACCGACCGTGGTTTCGCTCGGCACAACGACAGGCGCATCCAACGGCCTAAGTTCTTTTGCCATTTGGCCCGCCGCAGGCGCTCTCTTCCTGGTACTCTCCATGCGATGGGCGAATCGTGTTGCGAAAATCGCCGGAATCTGGCTGATCACAATAATGATCAACGGCAGCAGGATGATGACCATTTGACGCCGACGTGGGTTGGCCATGATGGCAGCGAGCCAGCCTTGCAACTGGTACGTCAATGCGGTAGCGGCCGCAATAGTCGCAAAAAAAGGAATCAAAAGCAGAAGGGCGCGCGGGCCGATGGATATGCACGACCCTAGCGAAAACCCAATGCCGATCGAAGCGATGCATAGGAACGGTAAACTGATCAACGAACTCAAGTAGTTGACCGCAAAGGCTTGCCAAAAGGAGACAGGCAACTGGAGAATACGATCAAACGTAACCGCATCGCTCCGTTGTAAGTCGGTGATAACGTGCATCAGCCAAACGAAGCCAAATACCAGAATAAACCCATCCCAAAACAGGAAATAACTTCCCTGCGGCACATACTGTGGAACAATGGCGCCGACAGTATAGCTTGCGATGAAAAAAAACATCGACGACATTACGACGGCCACCAACAGGACGGCAGCCAGGGCTTTGCCGATCGCCGAACTGTGGCTCAATTGATTGACGCGAATTCGCCAACGAAGCCACAGGAAGGTCTGGAAATGATGAAAAGTTTCGCGCAGATCGGGAGTACGCACGTTGTGCATCCTAACTTTGTTCCAGCCAATCCAATTTAGGAGTTGCAGTTTGATCGGCCCCGGTCGATTGCAAGAATACTTTCTCCAATGAGCCGTCCGCATGCAACTCGTCCATCGAACTCTGCAAGATCAGTTTGCCATCCATGATGATTCCGACATGGGTGCAAAGCCTCTCCACGATTTCGAGAACATGCGACGTCAAAAAGACCGTCGAACCGCGAGCCACGAATCCCGCCAACAAGTCGCGAATGGTGAGGGACGCAACCGCATCCACACCTTCGAACGGCTCGTCGAGAAAAAGCAATTTCGGATTGGCTAACAACGCAGCTGCCAACGCTAGTTTCTTTCGCATGCCATGCGAGTATTCCAAAACCAGTTTTTTCGTCTCGCGTTCCAACGATAGCATGTTCAACATTTCGTCACTGCGTTGCCGGATCACATCGCGGGCCAAACCATGTATTCGACCGATGAAAGTTAAATACTCAATAGCCGTTAAATTGTCGAACAAAGCAAGATTCTCAGGTACAACGCCTATTCGCCTTTTGGCCTCGAGCGATTGGTGGTGGTCCAACATATCGAACCCAAGAACGGAAATCGATCCCCGCGTGGGACTGAGCAATCCCGTCAGCATCTTGATGGTAGTGGACTTGCCCGCACCATTCGGACCCAGGAATCCATAAAAAGTCCCAGATTCCACGTTCAAGTCAACGCCATCAACTGCAGCCCGATCACCGAAAATACGTGTGAGCTGAGTGGTTTTGATATCACAGGTCATGCAGATCGCTCGTATTGGACTTGGATCCATTCTCGGATGGTTTATTGCAGAGAGAGTTGAATTCTAATCGAAAAAGCCTAGGCTTTGTCTCAGCAGCTGATTTCCAGAAGCGGACGTAGCAGCGTATCTCCGGAGACGCTGGTATTCGATATCAAAAGAAAACTCGCTGCATGGATTCCAAGTCAGCGTAACTACGGGATTGGAATGTATATTCATGCGGGAGATTAGGGTTTCAATGGCTAATACCTCCGCCTCGGAGATGCGGACCTACACAAATATATCCGCCTCGAAAATGCGGACCTACAACACCGGACAGAAAGCATCGGATCATGTCGAAACATCCCATTGTCGTTATGCACCGCTCCATAGCACTGGTTTGCCTAATATGGACGGCGTGCCTCACCGGCATGTACAGCGCGGCCGCGACGGACGATGAAAAGCGAAAGGATGCTCCAACGTACTCGGGTAGCGTGGCTCAAATCTTGCATGAACGATGCTGCCGATGTCATCGTCCCGGCCAGTCCGGTCCATTTTCGCTTTTGGAATACAAGCAAGTCGTTGAGCACTCGCAAACAATTGCGGCCGTGATTGCCAACGGATATATGCCTCCGTGGAAACCGGTCCATCATGGAATCGAGTTTGCCAACAATCGAAAATTGTCCGATCGCGAGCGAGAAACCATCCTCAATTGGATCGAAGCCAAATGCCCTGTTGGCGACGCGGGCCAGTTGCCGGCCCCACCGAAATATGTTGGTGACTGGAGCCTGGGAACTCCGGACTTGATTGTTCGCTTGGATAGGCCGTTTCCTATACCTGCAGACGGCCCCGATCTTTATCGTTCCTTTGCGTTCCCCGTTGGTCTTCCTGAGGACAAGTGGATCAAAGCCATCGAGGTGCGTCCAACGGCGCGTGGCGTAGTGCATCATGCCCTGTTCTTTGTCGACACCGATGGCAATGCCAAACACCAAAAAAGTCGCGACGGATTGCCAGGATTTGTCGGTATGAATTTTCTGCGAGGGAGAGGCAACATGCTGGACCGAGTCCCCGAGAATATGTCCCGCGGGCTCGGCGGCTACGTGCCCGGTGCAATGCCGAACCTGTTGCCGGGCGATTTGGCACGCTTGCTTCCCAAGGGAAGCGACATCGTCATGCAGACACATTTTCATCCATCGGGAAAAGCTGAAAACGAGCAGACCGAGTTAGGGATTTACTTCGCAAAAGCAACTCCGTCGCAGCGACTTGTTTCAGTCCAATTGCCTCCTCTCTTCGGAATGGGAGCCGGGATTGACATCCCCGCTGGCAAATCGGATTTCCATATTCGGGATTCCTATCGACTGCCTGTCGCGATCCGGGGCGTCGAGATCGGTGGGCACGCACATTATCTTTGCACCCGACTTGTGATGCGAGCCAAGCGACCCGACGGCCAGGAGGTGGTGTTGCTGGAGATTGATGACTGGGATCTGGATTGGCAAGACCAATATATCTTCAAGACTCCGATCGATTTGCCAGCAGGGACGGAGTTGAGCGTAGATCTCTGGTACGACAACTCGGACAAGAATCCCGAGAACCCGTTCCATCCTCCGCAGCGCGTGGCCTGGGGACGCGAGTCTACGGACGAAATGGGTTCCATTACACTCCTTGCGATTGCAGTCAACGAAGCCGAACGAGAATCGCTCGAGCAAGATCTCCAACAACGCACTCGATCCGGATTGGCCAGCCGGATTCGGTCGCAGCTCGGAGTCCTCGGCGGCTTCGGCGGAAATATGGTTTTGGGAGAGCGAGCCATCCAACTTTTGGATCGCAATCGGAACGGAAATCTAGAGCGTGAGGAATTGCCTGCCAGATTGAGTGAGCGGCTGTTGGACTTGTTTGATGACAACGGCGACGAACTCATCAGTCCAAGCGAGATGGAACTTGGTCGACAAAACGTGAAGCGGTTCCTCGACGAAGACGACGCGCTGCGCAAGTCTCTGCGAGAACGATTCCGTCCAAGCGAAAAGAAATCGTACTCCGTTCCAACGTTTCGGGGCAACCAGATCATCCCGCAACCAATGGCACAGGACAAGACAACGATTCTTGTCTTTGGCCGAAGCGATTGCCCGATCGCGAATTCCTATCAACCCAAACTGAAACGCATCCAGCAAGAATTTGGCGACAAGGATTTTGACTGGGTTTACATCTATTCACAACGCGATGCGACGCAAGAAATGCTAGTTCAACATGCAAAAGAGTATGGAATCGAATACCGATTATCTCCGGACGCAGACCTTCGAGTGGCATCGCACTTCGGAGCCAAGGTATCACCGCAAGCCGTTGTGGTTTCGAAAACCGGCGCGGTTGTTTACCGAGGCCGCATCGACGACTTGTATCAGGACTATGGCAAGAAACGAAGTACAGTGCAAGAAGATGATTTGCGAAACGCGCTCCGCGAGATCCAACAAGGCAAATCGGTAACCGTTTCGGAAACCCAACCCGTCGGCTGCAAAATCAATTTCGACTAATCCGCCTCCCAAATTCCTAATCCCTTATTCCTAATTCCTAAATGGGAACAGCAAGAGGTGTGTAGGGAATGAGTTCACTCATGCAATGCGAGCGGGTTCTTAGCGAAGATCCACTCTTCGATCGCTTCACCTTTTTCGATTTGTCGGTCGACGAACTCAGGTATCCGGTCGGCCGTCAT
Organism: Pirellula sp.; assembly: GCA_040080875.1. Taxonomy (GTDB): domain Bacteria; phylum Planctomycetota; class Planctomycetia; order Pirellulales; family Pirellulaceae; genus JBKCUI01. The sequence goes on along the minus strand of JBEBHM010000297.1, from coordinate 259 downwards.
GCCTGCATACCAGTACCCTTCAGGATACACCACGAGAATGGGGCCTCCACTGCAAACACGCAGACACCCCACTTTGGTTCGATAGCAGGCGGTTGGGCCCGTTGACAACGAAAGGTTCCTTTCCTTGAGTAGGTCCTTGAGGACTTGCCAAGCCGACTCGCCGGTTTCTTTTGAACAACACGTTTCCCCGGTGCAAAGAAAGATGTGCCGAGTGTATCCGCCGATCTTCAATTGCGAGGCAATTTCGCTAAGTTTAGAT
>JBEBHM010001028.1:0-2567 GCA_040080875.1 Pirellula sp. | reverse complement strand
CCCTCTAATTTAGGAAGTCGACCCGCAAGCAATGTCAATGAAACCATCGGTGAACTTTCCGAACACCTAAAGGCTCGGAAAGTGACATTCAATTACAACGTCCAGGAAAATGTGAACGTTTCGGTAGGGAATCCGAATGGAATATCATCGGTCCAACCCCAAGTGGTACAAAAAACGGTGACTGGTGAGCTGGATCTTGATTGCGATTTGGAGAAGATTGATTTGCCAGACGAGGGAAAGCGTGCAGGCGTACAAGCCGTCACTGCGGCTCGCCACCCAAAATTGCTTCAGTCATTGAAGGAGGCCAAGACGGAATCGGAAAAGGACGAAGCTGGCAAGAAGTTAGAGGCGAACTATCGCGCCCATTACTCAGTCGAAACCGATTGGCGCATGAAACGTCTTGCCGAATTGGAAAAGCGACTTGAAGAGATGCGAGCTCAGTTGAAAGAGCGAGCAGGCTCAGAAGAAAAGTACGTAGAGGCCGCCATGACACTCGCCAAATTGCATGCCCAAGGAATCGTGGCAGAGCCCCCGAAACTGAACGGTTCCAATGCGCAAGGATACGGAACAACGGGCACAAACAATTATTTGCCTCTATCAGGGACTGGCGGCCCCGCCTACCCTCAACAAAATGCGTTTCACAATTTTCGCAATAATGATCCACCAACACCATCTCCTGTTAATCTACAACCGTTTGTCGGAAGATAGGTAGGTCGTGTGATAGCGCAAACTCAAAGCAGGCATACTATCGATTTCAGAGTTACTGAATCCCTTCTCCTACAAAGAATTCGAAGACGATAAACTTGTCTGTGTCGACGTGAAAGCGACCGATCAGCGAGGACGAGTCTTTATCGTCGAGGTTCAAATCGTGGTTCATGCGAGTTTTGCCAAATGTACGATTCAAGAGAAAAGGCCACACTGGATTATGAATCAAATCTTATCGATGCCCTTCAAGAAGGACTGTTGGCAGGCGTAATGGCTGGCAAGGTCCAGAATTACCTTATGCAGCGATCGGCTGATCATCAACTGAGATGGCCAGGTCGCCTTGTTGAGTCTTTAGCCAATTGCCGCTGTCCCTCTTGTAAAAAGTTCTCACGGAAACTCCAAGTCGCCTTAGCCATTCCTAAGAAATTCTCTGTTTCCCATGAATAGCATTCGAATTGCACTTCCTGTTCTTTCGGTACCTTCTCCATGAATCCAAAGTCTTGCCAGCCATCGTGAGAATGCCAAAGATTTGCAGGTTCTGCTCCTAGGGGGAATCCATTCTGTAGATGGCGAGAAATCTTTAGTTGTTCGTTCGTTACCAATTCGATTGGGGAAACCCACTCGTTCCCAGAATGTAGTCTCTCGAATCTGAGGCGAAAAATCGCTCGGTCGATCGAGTTGCCAAGACACGACCACATTCCGCCGGATTGAGGAGCCACAGAATTGTTGTTGTCGTTCACAAATGCCCGGGGATACGACCATGAGTACATGTACTCGATGATGTCGCCAATTTCAAAAGTGAATTTGGGAAACCTAACGTCGATTTGTACCGTCCTGCCATCACTTTTCTTTTGGTTCGTCGCACAAATCTGAGGAATCGCTCTATCGACGGTGTGCTTGCCTAGACGTGTAGCTATGAAGCTAAAAGTGGAGCCATCTTTTTGCACACTCGGATTCTTTGTAAAATCAAATTGTGGCAAGGGTTCTCGAACGCGCCATAGAAAGTGCTCGCGATGAAATGGTCCTGGATGGCGGACCCGAAATCGATGCCGTACTTCTACATTTGCCCATCCATTGCGATAAGCAGTTATGATTTTTTCAAGTTCAAGATGCTGCGGCGTTTCGAATCGCGGACGGTTTTCAAGCAACTTATCCAAAAATTCGCCAACGGGCTTGCACAACGTTTCATCAATTGCCGTCCGCCGGAAGACCGCGATTGATCGATCCGCAAAAGCAAAACCCAACTGCTTCTTTTCGACTTTGTCTTCGACAATGGCAAACATCTTGTTTTGATGATTCGGTGACAAGACCTTGGTTGCGTATCCGGATTCCGCCAACACATAAGCAGAAACAGTCCATTCACCAGTAACTGAATCGAGACAACGTTTTGGAAACACGAAAACTGCCGCATCACACAGGTCAATGGTGTCACGAACTGCTGTGGCGACATCACTACATTCACGGCAACGAATTCGGAATAGTGCCTCTCAATGAATGTCTTGACGGATTCAAAAAGATGCAAATTCGAACAAGATCCATCCACAATGTACTGCTGTTGATCGCCAAGCAATGCCAATCGCATTCGTCGTGTCATCTGTGGACTCCAAATTCTTAAACAAAGGAGAGAAGAGATCTCTATGGTTGGAATTCAAGATGCACATCATGTGGGTTTTAATTATCGGGGCGAAAGAGCCCAGTGTCAACGATTTATTTTTTCGCTAGCATTCAGAGCCTCGGTGTCGCTATGATGTTTGGAACTTGATCTTCCGCTTTGATGCCCAGTGTTTGTGAATGCAGCAATGAACGCCACGCCACATGTTTCGTTTTCGATCGGTGTGATTGGGAATATGGACTTGCCCCCT